>JAEZPL010000576.1 GCA_023413605.1 Pseudomonadota bacterium | reverse complement strand
CTCCCCGTCCCCCTCATTGCATCAAGCCCGGTTACGCCAGATCCGGCTGGCTTCCCGGAAACCTCGGGTCGGCCGGGTCCACCGGGCGCCCCGGCACCTTGCCGGGAATGATCCCGATTTCATCGGGCCGATCGTCTTCCCGACGTTCTTCCTCCGCAGGTTGCGGCGGAGTCTCAAAGGGCTTTTTCGGATCGGTCATCGCAGCCTCCTGTCCTGAGCAGCCTCCTGTCCTGAAAAGAACACAGGCAGTCCTATGCCTGTTTCCTATCCCTTTGTATGCGTGTGATGCGCCGCTTTGGCGCGTACCCAGCACTCGCCTTTTGGTGTTACGCTCCGCGCACGCGTTAAGGAGGCAAAGGCCCGATGTCAGCGCTCACCCGTTCGCCCGCCTGGGAAGCCTTGGTTCGTCACCGCGAGGAGGTGTCCACCCTCCACATGCGCGACCTGTTCGCCGCGGATCCGGACCGTTTCGGCCGCTTCTCCATGGAAGCCTGTGGCCTTCTGTTCGATTATTCGAAGAATCGCATCACCGACGAAACCCGCGCCCTTCTGCTCGACCTCGCCCGCCAGCAGCGGGTGGAGGAGTGGCGGGACCGCATGTTCGCGGGCGAGAAGATCAACATCACCGAGAACCGCGCCGTCCTGCACACGGCGCTCCGCAACCGCTCCAACCGGCCGGTGCTGGTGGACGGCCAGGACGTGATGCCGGAGGTGAACGGCGTGCTCCACCGCATGGAGCGGTTCGTCAAGCAGGTGCGCGACGGCGCCTGGACCGGCTACACCGGCCACCCGATCACCGACGTCGTGAACATCGGAATCGGCGGGTCCGACCTTGGCCCGGTGATGGTGACCGAGGCGTTGACCCCCTACCTGCACCCGCAGATCGGGGTGCATTTCGTGTCCAACGTGGACGGCACCCACATCAGCGAAACGCTGGAATGGCTGGACCCGGAGACGACCCTGTTCGTCATCTCGTCCAAGACCTTCACCACGCAGGAAACGCTGACCAACGCCCACACCGCCCGCCGCTGGTTCCTGGAAACCGCGGGCGACCCGGCCCACATCGCCCGGCACTTCGCCGCCGTCTCCACCAACGAGGCGGAGGTGAGAAAGTTCGGCATCGACCCGGCCAACATGTTCGGCTTCTGGGATTGGGTGGGCGGCCGCTATTCCCTGTGGTCGGCCATCGGCCTGTCCATCGCGCTCGGCATCGGCATGGACCGCTTCTATGAGCTGCTGGACGGCGCCCACGCGATGGACGAGCATTTCCGCACCGCGCCGCTGGACCGCAACATGCCCGTGCTGATGGGCATGCTGGGCGTCTGGTACCGGAATTTCTGGGACGCGCAGTCGCACGCCGTGCTGCCCTACGACCAGTACATGCACCGATTCCCGGCCTATCTCCAGCAGCTGGACATGGAGAGCAACGGCAAGTCGGTGGACCGCGACGGCAACCGCGTCCATTACGACACCGGCCCCGTGGTGTTCGGCGAACCCGGCACCAACGGCCAGCACGCCTTCTACCAGCTGGTCCACCAGGGCACGTCGCTGGTTCCCTGCGACTTCCTGGCCCCGGCCGAAACCCACAACCCCATCGGCGACCACCACCGCATCCTGCTGTCGAACTTCTTCGCCCAGCCGGAAGCGCTGATGCGCGGCAAGACCGCCGACGAGGTGCGCGCCGAGATGGCCAAATCCGGCAAGCCCCCGGCCGAGATCGAACCGCTGGTCCCGCACCGCGTGTTCGAAGGCAACAAGCCGTCGAACAGCATCCTGTTCAAGAAGCTCGACCCCCGCACGCTGGGCGCCCTGATCGCGCTGTACGAGCACAAGGTGTTCGT
Organism: Pseudomonadota bacterium; assembly: GCA_023413605.1. Taxonomy (GTDB): domain Bacteria; phylum Pseudomonadota; class Alphaproteobacteria; order Azospirillales; family Azospirillaceae; genus Azospirillum. The sequence goes on along the minus strand of JAEZPL010000576.1, from coordinate 3,804 downwards.
GCAGGGCATCGTGTGGAACATCAACAGCTTCGACCAGTGGGGCGTGGAACTGGGCAAGCAGCTGGCCGGCAAGATCCTCCCCGAACTCCAGGACGGCCCGACCGGCGCGCTGACCCACGACAGCTCCACCAACGGGCTGATCGGCTGGTACCGGAAACACCGGTAAACGCACGCACCCCCTCCTCCCACGCAGGTGGGAAGGAGGGGTTGCAACGCCGGCCGTCGATCAGCCGAACGCGCCCGTCCAGGTGCTGTGGACATCGGTCAGCCACGTGCTGTACTGGCTGCCGTTGACATAGACGTTCTCGATCGTACCGACACCGTTGTTGCCGACGTTGGTCAACATGCCGCGAACAATGATGCCGTTGTCGAAGCTGTTGTCGTCCATTTCCCCCTGCTGGAAAATATAAAGGGTCGAGCGGTCGGTGCCGAACTGCACCATCAGCGACGACGGCGCGTTGATCAGACGCAGAACGTCCGCGTTGTTGAACTGGTTGCCGCTGAGATCATCAATGACCGTGATGCCGCCAGCGGCGAAATTGTGGTAGTAGGTGTCGTCGCCGGAACCGCCGTACAGCAGATCGGCGTTGTCATAGCCGCTCAACGTCCCGCCGCCGTACAAGGTATCGTTGCCGTTGCCGCCATCGAGCCGGTCGCCGTCGGCGCCTCCGTCAAGGTAATCGTTGCCGTCGTCGCCGATGAGCGTGTCGTTGTGGGCTTCGCCGTACAGTTCGTCGTTCCCCAAGTGGCCAAAAAGATAATCATCTCCATTGGCGCCATAGAACGTATCGTTTCCCGTCCATCCGATCACCGTGTCATTCCCGTCCAGCGCATCGATGATCCAATCACCGACATACTGGCCGGAGGTGGGGACCTGCACCGCATCGTTCCCGTTGGACAGATTGGTTTGCCATGCCATTGGAATGATCCTTTTTTCTAAGAAGTTGTGGAACAGCCACATCACAACCTATTTTCGCGGCAATTTTTCAGTCAACACACAAGCATAATTGCGGCATCCATATCCGAATTAGTTAGAAAACTAACTGTTAATATTGAGACAATAGGGACAAGAAGATCGCTAGAACTGTCGGGGTGTCTATCCCGTGCGCTCAGAACATCGTGATTTCTGCTGGCGGACTAGGCATAAAGAAGACCTGTGGCAATATGGCGCATGCCGCCTCCGAATTGGGCGCAAACCTTACGCGAGGCAGAGACACATCGCCCACCCTTTCGGTTGCCGTTTAAAACACAATCACAACTCGATACGCATCGAGCGGTCCATGCAGTCTTTCGACCCACCACCCGCATTGCAACGCAAGATTACAACCTCAAACCCGCGGACCATCTCCCACACATTACCGCCAACAATTCCCACCCTCCGTAAATAAATAAACACATCTTGCCATGCCGACATCTCCACAATACAGGATCTCCGGATCTTACGCTTCACGATATCAAATTGGTTAGTTTTCTAAGTTAGTTTTCTCCCTTGCTTCGTATTTACGGATTGTTAAGCGGCTTTATGAAACCATGCAGACAATGGAAGGCATTTTTACTGGAGATCACTGCGATGAATGTATCGGGTCCTGCAGCCGCGAACACAGGCATCGTCCAGTCGTTCACCACGCCGACACAAACCCAACCATCGCCGGGAGGCGCCACCGGCACCGGGTCCGCGTCGGCTTCCAAATCCGACAGCGTGTCGCTCAGCCCTTTGGCGAAATCGTTGCGCGACGAATCCCTGACGGTGTTCAACGCGCTCAGCAGCGAACAGCGCGGCGCTCTGTCTGCCCTGGTGGACAGCGGCAAAATGAGCGGCGAGGACGTCCACAACGCGCTCAAGGAACGGCTCAAGGAATCGCGCACGAAGGCCTTCGGGGCCGGGTTCCGAATGTTCGCCAACGACAGCGCCGAACTTTATTTTGGCGACAAGCCCCCTTCCATGGACGATATGCGCGATGCCCTGCGCACCACGCTGGAGCGCCGCAGCGCGCTGTTCGACCGCATGATGAGCCTGGAGCAGGATGGCAAGGCCGAGACGGACGAGCACGCCGCCCTCGTCAAGGAACTCGCCGCCTCGGAGATGAACCCGCTCCTGAATCGCAAGGCCCCGGACAACCGCATCATACTCAGCCCTTTCCACGGGACCGATGCGCGGGAATCCCGCCTGATGAAGACCAACGCGGAGGTCGATGCGTTCGAAAAGCTGCGCGCATCCGGTTTCGACATCGCCGGGCTCGATTCCCGTCTGCGCGCCATCGGGGAGAAGGACGCCCAGTCCATTGTCGCTGAACGGGCCAAGCTTTCCGGCTATGGGCGGGTGGCGGCGGACCGGGAATTCTCGATCGACGACGCGTCCGTACGGTTGCTCGATTCCCATTTTGCCGGTGCGGGCGCCCAGGATACGGAGGCCATGGCCAGGATCAACGGGGGACGGGCCTTTCGCGCGGCCAGCGATCAAGGAGCGGACGCCGTGCGGGATTTTCTGACGTCCAAAGGGAAAAACGTCGTCGAGGTGTCTGCAAGCGTGCTGACGAAGCTTTGATGCGGCACACGGCGGAAGCCCCCCGCGCCCTCCGCGCGTGGTGGCATTCCGCCGTCCGGCCTACTATATTTGGGCCATGCCGATCCGCATGTTGCCCGATACGCTCGTCAACCGCATCGCCGCCGGCGAGGTGATCGAGCGGCCCGCCGCCGCCGTCAAGGAACTGGTCGAAAACGCCATCGACGCCGGGGCCACCCGCATCGACGTGGTGGTGCGCGACGGGGGCAAGTCGCTGATCACCATCACCGACGACGGCTGCGGCATGGCGCCGGACGAACTGGCGCTGGCGGTGGAGCGGCACGCCACCTCCAAGCTGCCGTCGGACGACCTGCTGGACATCCGCTCCCTGGGCTTCCGGGGGGAGGCGCTGCCCTCCATCGGCGCGGTCAGCCGGCTGACGCTCACCAGCCGGCCGCGCGGGGCGGACAGCGCTTGGGCGCTGACCGTGGACGCCGGGCTGAAGGGCACGCCGCAGCCGGCCGCCCTCGCCCAGGGCACCCGCATCGAGGTGCGCGACCTGTTCGCCGCCGTTCCCGCCCGGCTGAAGTTCCTGAAGGCCGCGCGGACCGAATTCGACCACATCGCCGACTGCATCGAGCGGCTGGCCATGGCGCACCCGACCATCGCCTTCACGCTGGACGGTGAGGGCCGGTCCACCCTGCGCCTGTCGGCGGCGCAGGGCGAGCTGCTGGACGCGCGGCTCACCCGGCTTGGCGCGCTGATGGGGCGCGACTTCCAGGACAACGCCGTGCCGGTGCAGGCCACGCGCGAGGGCGTGACCCTGGCCGGCTGGATCGGCCTGCCCACCCTGCACCGCCCCACCGCCCGCCACCAGCACCTGTTCGTCAACGGCCGGCCGGTGCGGGACAAGCTGATGGTCGGCGCCGTGCGCGCCGCCTACGCCGATTTCCTGCCGCGCGACCGGCACCCGATGCTGGCCCTGTTCCTCGACCTCGACCCGCAGGAGGTGGACGTGAACGTCCACCCGGCGAAGGCGGAGGTGCGTTTCCGCGACCAGGGATTGGTGCGCGGGCTGATCGTCGGCGCGCTGAAGCATGCGCTGGCCGAGGCCGGTCACCGCGCCTCCACCACCGTGGGCCTGGCCACGCTCGGCGCCCTGAGACCGGAGACGGACGAGGGCATTCCGGGGGCCGCAGGCAGCGGCGCGCCGCCTCCCTCCCCGCTTCCCTACCGCAACCCGGTGCAGTCCTGGGGCGGCAGCTACGGCTCCAGCGTGCCGCGCGGGCTGGCCGACCGGG
>JAEZPL010000445.1 GCA_023413605.1 Pseudomonadota bacterium | reverse complement strand
GGGGAATGCCGCGTGCGCGGCGGCGATCGTTTCATGCGGCAATTCCCTCCCTTCTTCCCCGTCCGTCGTGGGTGGCCGGGCTTTCCGAGGCTCGGAGAAGCCTGCTTGGTGTTTTAGGCTTTCCCTGGACATCGACCAAGCCACCCGGCCAAGGCAATCGGGTCGATGGGGGGATGATACGCGATGGGGCTGTGGCCCTTGCGCGGATTGACTGTGACCAAGTTCGGACGGGTTCCGGGACGGCGCCGATGCTCCCGGGCGGGGTCTTTTCAGCCGGGAATCCCCCCTCATACGCGCGATGTTGGCCGGCCTGTGGCTGGCGTGCATCAGGCAAGGGATTGCCGGAACGGCTCAACTTTGCCACGGGTCTTTAATCAAATTTTACCGGTTTTGGCAATGTTCTGTTAACCATTCGGCGGCCAGGGTTTGCGCATCGAAACCGCGAGGGAATAGACACATGGCGACGACCACTACTGGACTGACCAACACCAAGATCATCGTGAATGCTTACGGCTACTCGACGGATGGTACTGCGCCGCACTTCCGTCTGTTGATCGATGGCAAGGATGTTGGGCAAGCTTCAGTGAGTTCGGCCGATCCGCAAGCCTATACTTTCAACGTTGACCTGGAATCTGCCCAGGAACACAAGATTCAGGTCGTCTATGACAACGACGACACCGCGGCCGGCCAGAACCGGGACCTTGGAATCAAGTCCATCATCGTTAACGATCACACGCTCGAACCGACCCAGGCCACCTACGAACGCCACGACGACGGCGCGACCAGCGCGACGATGCCGGGCCAGGAAGGCATGTGGTGGAACGGCGCGCTGACCTTCTCGACGCCCGCCTCCTACTTCACGGCGTCGGCCAATGGCGATAACGGCAATGCCGATAACGCCAATGCCGACAGCGCCACTTCGGGCAGCACCGCTCCCGCCGCGCCGGAAGCGACGGCTCCGGCGGCCGGTTCCTCGGACACCGGTTCGTCCACCGCCGGTTCCTCGACCGTCGTGATCAACGCCCACGGCACGCCGGCCGGCGGCCAGAACGCCCACTTCACCGTCCTGGCCGACGGCCAGAAAATCGGCGAGGGCACGGCGGGCACCGAGGCCAAGGACTTCACCTTCAAGGCCGACCTGACCGCCGATCAGGCGCACAAGATCCAGGTGCGGTACGACAACGACGGCGTCGTGAACGGCGTCGACCGCAACCTGCACATCGGCAGCGTGACCATCAACGGCCACGAATACGCCATGACCGACAGCGCCGTCAGCTATGACAAGGGCGCCTTGGACGGCAAGGACGTGGTCAAGGGCCAGTCGGACCTGTGGTGGAACGGCACGCTGTCGGTGAACGCCGAAAAGAGCCTGTTCGCGTCCGGCGGATCGGACAGCAGCGGTTCGGGCACCAGCGGTTCGGATTCGGGCTCCACGGCCCCGACTCCGCCCACCACGCCCAGCACCGGCACGGGGTCGAGCGATTCCGGCAACGCCATCGCCGACGGCTACCTACGCACCGAGGGCAGCCAGATCGTGGACAGCGCCGGCAACAACGTGAAGCTGACCGGCGTCAACTGGTTCGGCGCCGAGGGCTACGCCTTCGCCCCGCAGGGCATGTGGCAGGACAGCTACCAGAACATCATGGACCAGATGAAGGAGGAAGGTTTCAACACCATCCGCCTGCCCTGGTCGGACGCGATGCTGGACGACGGCCGCATGCCCACCGGCATCGACTATGCGAAGAACCCCGACCTTCAGGGCAAGACCAGCCTTGAGGTGTTCGACAAGATCATCGAATACGCCGACCAGACCGGGATGAAGATCATCCTCGATCACCACCGCTCCGGCGACGGCGCGTCGGCCAACGAGAACGGGCTCTGGTACACCGACCAGTACCCGGAATCGACGATGATCGAAAACTGGAAGATGCTGGCCGAACGCTACGCCGACAACCCGTCGGTCATCGCGGCCGACCTGCACAACGAGCCGCACGGCCAGGCCACCTGGGGCGACGGCAACCAGGCGACCGACTGGAAGGCCGCGGCCGAGCGCATCGGCAACGCCATCCAGGAGGTCAACCCGAACTGGCTGCTGATCGTCGAGGGCGTGGAACGTTACAACGACAGCACCTACTGGTGGGGCGGCAACCTGCAGGGCGTGCAGGACAATCCCGTCGAGTTCAACGTGGACAACAAGCTGGTCTACTCGGTCCACGACTACCCGCCGTCCATGGCCGGGTTCGGCTGGTTCAGCGACAGCGACTACCCGAACAACATGGACGACGTGTGGACGAACAACTGGGGCTACATCATCCAGAAGGACATCGCCCCGGTGCTGGTCGGCGAATTCGGAACGAAGCTGGAAAGCTCGCAGGACCAGCAGTGGCTGGACTCGATCGTGAAGTACATGGACGGCGACTACAACCTTGACGGCAAGTCCGATCTGGCGGCCGGCGAGGAAGGCGTCAGCTGGACCTATTGGGCCTGGAGCCCGGGTTCGGGCGACACCGGCGGCATCATGACCGACGACTGGACGGTCAACCAGGACAAGATGAACGCCATCGAACCCGCCCTGTTCCAAGGCACCATCGCCTGATCGGGCGACTGGTAAGCGTGGGCAAATGGCGGGGGGACGGTTCGGCCATGGCCGGGCGGTCCCCCCGCCATTCCTTTTCTCAGTCGTTGGTGACCGTCCGGCAGCGCTGGCGCAGCAGGGCGACGGCCTGTTCGGCCTGGGTCTCGTCCATGGCGAAGGCCCGTTCGTCCAGCAGGCGGCCATCGGCGTTGTAGGCGCGGACGAACAGGCCGTTCGGGGCGCGGGTCACCACCGCGTCCACCACCGCGTCGCTGGTCTCGTCGCTGGCGACGTCGATGAAGCCGGCCAGTTCGGTCAGTTCGCCCGCGTCCGCCCAGTCGGCCTCGGCGATCACGTCGAGCAGGTCGTTCAGCCCGCCGGCCGGCTCGCACTGCCGGACGCGCGGGTCGGCCGTCCGCACGGCGTTCGCGAAGGCGGCGAGCGCCGCCCGGATGCGCTCCTCCTCGGCGGGATCGAGCACCGGCTCCTCCCCGTCATAGCCGGACATCAGCTGAAGCGGGTCGGGCAGGGTGTTCGGGTCGAGATCCTCGACCGCCTCGGCCTCCTCCTCGACCAGCCCGACGATGCCCACCCGGCGCACGCCGGTGTAGGACGGATCGGCGAGCAGTTCCTCGTCCTTGGCGAAGCGCAGCGCCTCGTCGTTCGAGGCGAGCATGCGCTGAAGGAAGGCGCGGCGGTCGGTCGCCTCCATATAGACCAGCGCTTCCGGTTCCAGCCACGCGGGCAGCAGCCGGGTGTCGGACGCGTTTTCCAGAAGGCCTGTGGAATCGAGCGCGCGCTCGATCACGTCGACCGGCGGCGGCTGGGTCAGGTCGTCGGACACCTCGACGGCCAGCCAGAACAGCGTGGCGAGGATGTCGTCGCCCTGCGCGTCGGTGCGGCGGACCGATTCGGCGATGGTCTCGACCTCCTCCAGGAACTCGGGCCGTTCCTCCTCGTGCAGCTTCTCGAGCGCGGCCTCGATCACCCCCTGGCGGCGGGCGTCGAGCGTCTCGTCGAGCAATTCGTCGAATCGCTGGTCGTTGCTGCGCCAGAAGCGAACCAGTCGATCCGCCGGCGTGCCCACGAAGCGGCTGGGCGCCGGTTTGCCCGTGCCGTCCCGTCCGTTGCCTGCCCTTGCCATGCTGCCTCCTGATTCGCGCCGGATCCGTTCCGGTCGGGAACGGTGTGTGAAGTTCGGCGTGACCGTAATAACCGGCAGGCGGGCTGGCAAGTCACCGTCGCGGTGGATGGCCGGCGCAAACGGACGGTCAGCCTTCTCCCCGGCGCGTGGCGGGCTCCACCCGGTCGGCCGACCGGGCCGATGCCGGCGTGCGCAGCAGGGGAATCGCCGGGCTCAGGGCGGCCAGCCCTTGCTGGGCGTACTCGCGTTCCTCGGCATAGGCCGGGTCGGGGAAGCGTTGCAGCAGCAGTTCATAGGTGGCGCGGGCAACCATCGGGCAGCCCAGCAGCCGGAAGGTCTCCCCCTGGCGCAGCAGGACCGCGGCCTCGGACGTGCGGTGGTAGTAGGTCAGGCTGGCCGCCGTCGCGAACCACTGATCGTAGGCCGACCACAGCGCGTCGATGGTCGGGCCGTCGCACTTGCCCGCCGCGATCGCCGTCTCCAGCGCCTTCTGGTAGGCGCTGTCCGGCGAAGGCTTGGGCAGGGAGCAGCCGGCCGCGATCAGCGCGGCGCCGGCCAATGCGATCAGGTTGCGTGTCAGCATGCGGTCCACCCCTGCGCGGTTCGGTGCCCGGGCCGGTGGCCGGGTCGTCTTGGCTGCGGAAACTTCGCCAGTGAAATACAGCCGGGTTAAAGCCCGGTTCAAGCCGCGTCCGCCGGCTGTGATCCGGTGGGGGAACCGGGGGAGTCAGGGTGGCGACAATGCCCTTCGCGCGAGGACTCCGGGTCGGAAAGAGAATGTTTCAAAATTCAAAACAATGAAGCCGTTCTTCTCCACTTTAACGGGAATTAAGAGCTCTATAACGCTGCCATTGAAATATATCGGCCGAGGTAATCCAAATGATTGACGAACGGCCTAAGAATCCATTTCCTGTGTCTGTGAGAAATTTAAGGTCGTGAAGTTGAGGAAAATTTTAGCTTCTCTGTAGCGGACACTGAAAGGGGAGAATCCCATGCGTGCAGTTTTGGTCGAACCGAATACCCTGATTGCTGAGGCACTCGGCCGCCAGCTCGGCATGGGAAAAATCCGCTATGACCGGCTCGACTGGCCGGCGCTGGAGGAGTTGCTGCAGGAGCAGGGCGCCGACGCGCTGGGCTACGACGCCATCGTGCTCGGCGGGCTGTACGATCCGGCCCAGGCCGTGGCCGCCGTGCGCGCCCAGCACGTCACCGCGGGGATCCTGTGCCTGCTGGAGCGGCGCTGCGTGGCCACCACGGTGGCGCTGCTGCACGCCGGGGCCGACGACGTGCTGGTCAAGCCGGTGGTCAGCGCCGAGGTGCGCG
>JAEZPL010000531.1 GCA_023413605.1 Pseudomonadota bacterium | reverse complement strand
GTCCGCACCTCCGTCTTCCGGCTGTGCAAGGACGACTGGCTGACCAACACGCAGATCGGCCGGCGCAGCTTCTACCGCGTGACGGAGAGCGGGCACGAGCGCTTCGCCGCGGCGGAGCGGCGCATCTACGCCCCGCTGATGCGGGTGTGGGACCGCGGCTGGCACCTGCTGATGCTGCCGCCCAACGCGCTGGACGGCGAGGGGCGGGAAAAGCTGAGGCGGGAACTGGTGTGGCAGGGCTTCGGGGCCGCCGCCAACAACGTCTTCGCCCACCCCAACTGCGACGAGGCGGCGATGCACCGCCTGCTGGCGGAACTGGGCGTGGCCGACAAGGTGGTGCACATGAAGGCCACCCACGACCGCGCCGCCGGCTATGGCCCCTTGCGGGAACTGGTGCGCGGCTTCTGGGACGTGGACCAGCTGGAGCGCGACTACGCCGGCTTCCTCGACCGCTTCCGCCCGGTCTGGCAGGCGCTGGACGGCGCGGACCAGCCGGACCCGCGCGTCTGCTTCGTGCTGCGCACGTTGATCATCCACGATTTCCGCCGCATCCTGCTGCGCGACCCGATGCTGCCGCCGGATCTGCTGCCGCCGGACTGGCCGGGGCAGGAATCGCGCATGCTGACGCGCAACATCTACCGCCGCATCCGCCAGCCGTCGGAATCCTTCCTGATGTCCGCGCTCACCACCGCCAACGGACCCCTGCCCGAGGCGCAGCCGTCCTTCTACGCCCGCTTCGGCGGGCTGACCGAGGGCGAGGGCGACAACGTGCGCGAGCTGCCCCAGCGCGGCGCGGTGGGGTAAGGCACCCGCCGCCCCGCCCATTCACGTCCGAAAAGCGATACACACACCCACAATTCCGTGGAATTTTCGCGCAGCACGACGCCGCGCCACGCCCACGCTTTTCCAAAACACCATAATTTTCAATGTCCTGGTGTGCGTGTCCGCCCGCCCCTAAAGCGATACAGATTCCTATTGATGAACGCCAAACAGTGTGTCACGTTAATGACACTGCGGCGCGCCCCTTGGGCTGCGCCCACCCTGAACCCAGGGGCGGCACCGGGCGGACGCGACACAGGACGCGACACAGCCCGGCCCGCGCAAGGAAACCCGAAGAATCCGGGCGGCAAAAAACTCAGGCCCGAAAAACTCAGGAGGAAACGCCGGATGGCCAAGGACTACACCCCGATCGCGAACAGCATGGAGTTCCCGCCGGACACGCCGCAGCCGAACGTCTACCCGCTGTCCTGGGAGTCCCACACCAAGAAGCTGGAAGAGGTGTGGACCGCCGCGCAGCGCGAGGTCTGGGATCCGGCCAAGCTTCCGTGGGACAGCTTCGACGTCAGCAAGTATTCGTGGGAGGAGCGCGAGGCCATCGCCTATTGGTGGACGATCCTGTCGGTGTTCGACGCGTCCGCCCCGCCGGTCTTCGCCCACGCGCTGATCAAGACCTACGAGGTCCACGAGGAGGATCCCGTCCGCCGCTGCTTCTTCTCCGTCACCCGTGACGAGCAGAACCACGAGCAGATGTGCGGCATGACCATCACCAAGCTGCTGGAGGCCAGCAGCCCGCTGACCTATGTGCCGAAGACGGAACTCGGCAAGCGGCTGCAGCGCAACGCGCACTGGCTCTACTACAACGGCGGCCGCTACTGGGACGGCTACAAGAAGGCGGTTCCGAAATACTCGCTGGCCGTGCTGTTCAGCTCCTTCCTGATGGGCGAGATCGCCGCGGCGACCATCTTCCACCAGATGGCCGCGGGCTGCACAGAGCCGGTCTTCAAGGAGGCCTTCCGCAACATCGGCCGCGACGAAGGCCGCCACATGGCCATCTGCATGTCGGTGATGGAGCGCGACTATCCCAACCTGGAGGTCGAGGACCGCGCGGTCATCACCAAGCAGATCCGCGCCGGCTACCTGTTCCTTTCGGCCGTGCTGTTCGAGCCGCCGCCGCAGTTCTGGGACCTGCCGGACGACTTCATCAAGATCCAACGCGAGGCGGAAGAGATCGCCCGCGCCGCCGGCTTCCACATCCCGACCTACGAAGCCAAGAAGGAAAACTGGCGCAACGCCATGCTGAACCTGAAGGGCGTCCTCGACCGCTACAACATCCCCTTCCCGGCGATTCCCGAGGTGGGCATCACCGGCGAAGAAATCCGCGACGTCGACATGGACGAGATCATTCCGGTCTTCTGAGCGTTGTTCAGGAACTCAAGGCACGCAACTGACGTACGGCCGGCGGGATCCGTCCCGCCGGCCGGCTCTTCCGGAAGAACAAGCAACAAGGAAGTCCAGGGAGGACTCGTCCCGTGAGCCGCATCCGCCTCCATCCCTCGGGCCGCGACGTCGAGTGCCGCGAGGGCGAGACCGTGCTTTCGGCGCTGGAGCAGGCCGGCTACGCCCTGCCCAACAACTGCCGCGCCGGGGCCTGCGGGGAATGCAAGGTCAAGGTGCTGAGCGGCCAGTTCGATCAGGGCATGGTGCTGGACATGGCGCTGTCCCAGGCCGATCGGAAGGACGGCTACGGCCTGATGTGCATGGCCAAGCCCATCTCCGACGAGCTGGTCATCGAATACGGCACCGCCGACGCCCAGCCCAAGCTGTTCCCGCCGCGCGAAAACGTTCTGTTCATCGTCACCGACCGCATCCAGCGCACCCCGCGCATCGTGGAAATCCTGCTGCGCCCGCTGGGCCAGCCGCTGCGCTATTGGCCGGGGCAGTATGTGATGCTGGGCGACGAGGCGGCCGGCATCCCGCCGCGCTGCTATTCCATCGCCAACGCGGCGCGCCCCGACGGGGAGATCGTGCTTCAGGTCACCCGCGCCGATGGCGGGACCACCAGCCAGTGGATCCACGACACGCTGAAGGTCGGGGCCATGGTGAAGCTGTCCGGCCCCTACGGCACCTTCATCGGCGACCCGTCCGTGGACACGCCCGTGCTGTGCATGGCGGCGGGCTCCGGCCTCGCCCCCATCCTGGCGCTGGCCGACGCGGCCCTGCGCCGCGGCTATCGCCAGCCGGTGACCCTGCTGTTCTCCGCCTGCACGGCGGAGGACGTCTACGACCGCGGCCTGATGGCCTATTGGCAGGCCAAGCACCGGAACTTCAAGTTCCTGACGACGCTGACCCGCGAGCAGCACGACGGGCTCTGCGGGCGCATTCCGGTGGTCCTGCCCACCCTGTTCAAGGATCTGTCGGCGCACAGCGTGTTCGTCGCCGGCAGCCCCGCCTTCGTCGAAGATTGCGTCCGCGCCGCCAAGGCGCTGGGCGCCCGGGACGGCCTGATCCACAGCGAAGGCTACGTCTCGCAAGCCATCCCGGTGGCTCCGCCGGCCGAGCGTCTGGTGGCCAACGGGTGAAGGGGCGTCCCCCTCTTATTTGGACGCGATAAACCCCACTGCGCCCGGACCCGATGGTCCGGGCGTTTTTTTGCAATAACCGCCCGCTCAACGCGACCGCCTGACCACCCTCACCGCATGTCGGCCAGCCCGTAGGGGGCGGGGGCCAAGTTCACCACGCGGGAGTAGAGCGCGCGGCTGTCCTCCTGGGCGTCCTCGCTGAACAGCGGGTCGCGGTTGTCGGCGAAGGCGGCGTTGATCTCCACCCAATCCTCGGGGGTCAGCGCCCGTCTGGCCATGGGCATGACCACGCCCTCCTCCTTCTGCAAATGCCGCAGCTGGAGCCGGCGGTAGTCGGCGGCCACGGCCCGGAACGCCTCCCCGCTGCCGGGGGCGCCGGCCTTGTAGGCGTCGAGCGCGGCGCGCAGGTCGGTGGTGGCCGTCAGGCACAGCGCGTGCTCCGCCTCCAGCTCGTCCAGGATGCCGGCGGCGTCCGGGTCGCGGTCCCGCAGCGCCTTGAACAGGAAGCGGTCTTCCTTCGGGTGGTGATGCACGTCCGGAAACTGCTGGAGATAGTCCACGATGGCGGTCAGCAGGGTGAAGTCCGGCTCTCCGCCCCGCAGCACGGCGTCGAAGACGTTGACCACCCGCATCAGGTTGCGGTGTTCGGTCTTGATGACGGTCAGCGCGTCGGTCATGAGGCTGGTCCTCCGTACCGCACCACCTCCTGGTCGATGGCGCCGAAGACGGACGCGCCGTTTGCGTCGAACAGCTCGATCCGCACGCGGTCGCCGAAGCGCAGGAAGGGGGTCTGCGGCTTGCCCTGCTGGATGGTTTCGATGGTGCGGATCTCGGCGATGCAGGAATAGCCGACGCCGCCCTGCCCCACCGGCTTGCCCGGCCCGCCATCCAGCTTGTTGGACACGGTGCCCGACCCGACGATGGAGCCCGCCGCGAGACGCCGCGTCTTCGCCGCGTGCGCCACCAGCGTCGGGAAGTCGAAGGTCATGTCCACCCCCGCGTTCGGTTCGCCGAACAGGTCCCCGTTCAGGTGCGTGACCAGCGGCCGGTGGACCTTGCCGCCATCCCAGGCCTCGCCCAGCTCGTCCGGCGTCACCGCGACGGGGGAGAAGCTGGAGGCCGGCTTGCTCTGGAAGAAGCCGAAACCCTTCGCCAGCTCCGCCGGGATCAGGTTGCGCAAGGACACGTCGTTGACCAGCATCAGCAGCCGGATGTGCCCGCGCGCC
>JAEZPL010000440.1 GCA_023413605.1 Pseudomonadota bacterium | reverse complement strand
GGCGCGGAGCGCGCCGTGGTGCTGCCCTGCACGCTGCTGCCCTACGACCCGCGTTTCGAAATGGGGCACAGCCTGGGAGAAGCCGCGCAGGCCGACGGCGGCCATTTCGACCACGGGGCGGTCAAGTTGAACCACAAGCACTGCGCGAAATTCTGCGTGCTGGGAGGTGGATCCTGCTCGGCCTGAAGCGTCAGCCTTGCTGTTGCCGCGGCCTTGCAGGGCAGCCATGAAAATCATCCTGCCTACGGTTCGCCCAACACCTTGAAACAGCCTGCGAAGGGGACATATATGCGTCAACGCCGGGCGGTCCGTGATGTTTTTCCGGTACTTTCGCGGCGTTTTCCCATTCGAGCCGTTATTCAGCGATTGACCAAAGCTCTCGCCTGCATTATTGGCTCGACACCCCTCCTCCCCGGCCGGTGCCGGCTGGCAGCCTCGACATCTCCCCAATGTCCTGGCGCCGCCGGTTAGACCGGGGAGGTCCCAATTCCGCATCGACTCGCGATGCACGCCCGTCCGGCAGCGTCGAATGCCGGCTGTGAGTAGTGAAGCTGAAGGTAGAATGACGTTTGACACCAAGCGCCGCCGTGCGGCGCCGAAGGGCGGAGTCCGCCCGCAGAACTCCCGCCGCCCGAACGACCACGGCGGCGCCGACAACAAGAAGAACCGTCCTCCCAAGGGCCGCCCGCCCGGAACCCGCCCCGCTTCGGGGCCGGTGCCCGGCAACGACGAGGTCCTGTTCCTCCCGCTGGGCGGCTGCTCGCGCATCGGCATGAACATGGCGCTGTACGGCCACGCCGGGAAATGGTTGATCGTGGACGCCGGCGTCGCCTTCATGGGCGACGAGGCGCCGGGCATCGACAGCCTGATGGCCGATCCGACCTTCATCGAGGAGCGGATGGACGACGTCGTGGGTCTGGTCGTGACCCACGCGCACGAGGACCACATCGGCGCGATCCACCACCTGTGGCCGCGCCTGGAATGCCCGATCTACGCGACCCCCTTCGCCGCCCACGTCATCCGTGACCGGCTGAAGGAGACCGGCGGCCTGCGCCATGTCCGCATCCGGGTGTTCGAGCCGGGCGCGGCCTTCAACGTCGGCCCGTTCGGCGTCGAAAGCATCACCGTGACCCACTCGATCCCCGAGCCGGTGTCGCTGGCGATCCATACCCCGGCGGGCACGGTGGTGCACACCGGCGACTGGAAGTTCGACCCGAACCCGCTGGTCGGCCCGACCATGGACATCGACGCGCTGAAGCGCATCGGCGACCAGGGCGTGCTGGCGATGATGTGCGACAGCACCAACGCCAACGTCGACGGCTCCACGGGGTCGGAGGCCGACGCCCGCGCCGGTCTGATCGAGGCCTTCAGGGGCCGCAAGGGGGCCATCGCGGTGACCGGCTTCGCGTCCAACGTGGCGCGCATGCAGGCGGTCGCGGAGGCCGCGGCGGCGAACGACCGCAAGGTCGTGCTGGTCGGCCGGTCCATGCTGCGCATGGAGAAGGCGGCCCGCGCCAGCGGCTATCTGGAGACCGCGCCGGAGTTCATCTCCGTCATGGAGGCGTCCTGGACGCCGCGCCGGAACCTCGTGTTCCTGTGCACCGGCAGCCAGGGGGAGGAGCGGGCGGCGCTCAGCCGGCTCGCCCGCGACAGCCACCGCGACCTGTGGCTGGAATCCGGCGACACGGTGATCTTCTCGGCCCGCGCCATCCCCGGCAACGAGGCGACGCTGGCCGACATCCAGGATCACCTGAAGGCCAAGGGGGTGGATGTGGTGACTCCGGCCGAAGCGCCGGTCCACGTCTCCGGCCACCCGAAGCGGGACGATCTGGTGCGCATGTACGACCTGATCCGGCCGCGCTTCGCGGTTCCGGTGCACGGCACGATGGAGCATCTGGAGGCGCACGCCCGCCTTGCCCGCGCCTGCGGCGTGGAACGGGCGCTGATCCCGGAGGATGGCGACATCCTGCGGATCGCCCGTGAAGGCACCGCGGTGGTCGGCCACATTGAAGCCAAACGCCTCGCCAACAATGGGCAGGAACTGGTCCCCTGGGCCGGCTTCCCGGCCGAGGAGGACGAGGCGGAAACAACATCGATCCGGGAGCCGCTGGCCGCCTGAGCCGGCCGCTTCCCAGTCAACGGAGATCCTCGAAGGAGGAGGATCATGACACAGCATCTGACCTGGTTGTTCAAGACCCCGCGCCGCGTGACGCTGGATGGCGCCGCCCGGAGCATCGAATTGCAGTATGAGGCCGCCGGCTTCCGCAGCGGCTGGACCGTCGTCGTCGACGGCCATGCCGCCGGAACCTGTCCGGATCTGATCACGGCCCAGGAGCAGGCCCTGCGGCTCGCCCGCGAAACACCCATGCAGGAGGCGGCCTGATCCGGTCGAACCGAAACGGGTTCGCCGCGGCGGGCGCCGCTTGCCTCTGACCACCGGAGAGTTGCCCATGGCTGGCTATCCCGCCGATCGGCTTTCCTTCCCCGACATCCTTGACCCGGTGCTCGACGCGCCGGAGGGCGACGACGCCGCGCTGGACCAGGCCATCAACGAGGTGGCCGAGGCCCTGGCGGACAGCGGAACCCTGATCGTCGACGCGCTGGGCCGCGCCGCCTACGGCGTGACCGACGAGGACGCCGTGCTCGGCCTTCTCGACACCTACATCCGCGTTCTGCTCCACCTCGGCGAGGTCGAGGAAGCGGCGGAGCTGGGCACCGTCATCGAGCGCATCCACCACTTCCAGGCCCGCCGCAAGCGCCGCGGGTCGCGGACCGCGTAGAGCGCGCCCTTTTGGGCGCAAGGGGCCGGGCGCAAGGCTCAGACCGGCGGCACGGCTTCGCCGCCGGTCAGCCAGCGAGTCGCCAGCGCACGCAGCCGGCCGGTCTGCTGCCGCTGGCGGTGGGCGGACACGGCGTATGCCGCCCAGGTCAGCCCGACCAACACCACCCAGAAGGCGACCAGATAGCGCCAGTCGCCGCCAGCGATCAAAAGCACCAGCACGATCAGGCCGACCACCGCGGCGATGGCCCAGCAGACGATGCGGGTCCGGCGAAAGGCGGCCTCGTCGCTTCGCTCAAAGTCTTCGGCCAAAGCCTGGATTTCCAAGCCCGCCTGCTGTCGGGCCGCGGCTGCGGGATCCAGCGTGTCCATGGTGCCTCCCATCCGGGTCTCTCCTCCGGTTTGCCTCCCGATCATGCGTCATGATCGCCTGCCATGAACGGAAGAACACCGGAAATGGCCGCCCGGCCATCGGGAACCGGAAAATCGCCTCCGGCTTTGCAAAGCGGACTCGTCAGTTCGCTCCGACGCAGCGCAGCGGTTCCGGCTCTCCGAAATGGTCCAGGGCCTGCACCAGGGCGTCGTCGAACACTTCCTCCTTCTCGGTGAAGTAGTCGAAATAGCCGTAGTGCCGGCGCAGCGGCAGTTCCGTGAGGTTGCGGATGCGGTAGGCCGGATCGTTCAGGGTGCCGCGCTCCATCAGCTCGATGACCCGGCGCAGGCGCGCGGCTTCGGCCTTGTAGGAGTTGGCGAACCACTGGCGGATCTTCCAGTTCTCGACCTCCAGCTGGTTGCGCGGCACGGGGCCGAGCCACGAGACGGGGAAGGGGGCCGCGACGGTCACCTGATCGAAGCCGTGCAGTTCCGCCAGGATGACGCTGCGGT
>JAEZPL010000428.1 GCA_023413605.1 Pseudomonadota bacterium | reverse complement strand
ATCGTTCTGAACCTCGTCAGCAACGCCGTGAAGTTCACCGAACGGGGCAGGGTGGAGGTGACCATCACCGCGCGCCCGCAAGCCGGCGCCTCGGTGGCTGGAGGGATGTTGCTGGTGCTGACCGTCGCCGACACCGGCCCCGGCGTACCGCGCGCGGCACGGGCGCTGATCTTCGAGCCCTTCCAGCGCGGGTTGCCGGACGGGGCGAGCCACCGACGCGACGGCACCGGGCTTGGGCTCGCCATCGTGAAGCGGCTGGTCGGGCTGATGAGGGGCTCGGTCGATCTGCACAACCGGCCGGGTGGCGGATCCATCTTCTCGGTGGTCATACCGACCCATCCCGTGCCCGCCCCGGACCCGGTGTCCGAACGCCCGACGCCGCTGCCGGATCCTGGCCGGCTCGACATCCTGGTGGTGGAAGACGCGCCGGAAAACCAGGCCATCGTGCGGGAGTATCTGGCCCCGGGCCGCCATCGTACGGTTTTCGTGGACAATGGGGAGGATGCGCTCGTCCAACTCGGCGAGCGCCGCGTGGATGTGGTGCTGCTCGACATGCGCCTGCCGGGCATGGACGGGGCGGAGGTGACGCGGCGCATCCGCGCGCTTCCGGACCCCGACGCCGCCCTGGTGCCCATCATCGCCGTGACCGCGAACACCTCCCCGGACGATCGCGCCCAGTATCTGGCGGCGGGTGTGGACGAGGTGGTGTCGAAGCCCATCGACCCGGACGTGCTGCTCGACGCGCTGGCCCGGCATGCGCCGACGGGGGGCGATCCGGCGCCGTCCGCCGTCCCGACCACGCCCCTGTCCGCGGCCGATCGGGAGCGGTTGTTCGAAACCTTTTCGCAGGCCTGCCGCAATGCGCTGGCCGTGCTGGACGATGCCGCGTCGCCGCCGGAACGCCTGGCCGACGTGGCGCACCGGCTGAAGGGAAGCGGGGCCAGCTTCGGCTTTCCGGATTTGAGCGCCGATGCGCGCCTGCTGGAACGCATCGCGCTGGAGGCGGCGGCCCAGGGCGGTACCAGGGATTGGCCGGCATTGAGCGGGGCAGCGGAAATGTTGCGGGGGCGCATCGGGGCCACGCTGCGTGCCATCGACAACGGCGAGGTGAGAAACAGCCTTCCATGAGACACGAACCATGAGCGACTCAAGGGGCACCGGGGGCATCGGAGGCACTGGCGGAATCGGGGGCATCGCGCGATGAGCGTCGGCTCGGAACTGGCTGGGCGCATCGTCCTTGTGGTCGAGGACGCGCCCGAAACGCAGGATTTGATCGCCACCTACCTGGAACGCCAGGGCTTGCAGGTGCTGCGCGCGGCGAGCGGGGCGGCGATGGAGGCGCAGTTGGCGGTGGCGAAGCCCGATCTGGTGCTGCTCGACATCAACCTTCCGGACGGTGACGGGCTGGCGCTGGCCGAAAAGCTGCGGCTGGGGGAGGAAACCCCGCTGATCTTCGTGACCGGACGGGACAGCCCCACCGACCGTATCGCCGGGCTGTCCCATGGCGGCGACTATGTGACGAAGCCGGTCGACCTGCTGGAATTGCTGATCCGCATCCGCAACCTGCTGCGCCGCGCGGCCCCACCCGCGGCGCTTCCCGGTGGCCCGTCGTCGGCATCCGCTGCCGCGCCGGCATCGCCGTCGGCCGCCGGGTCCCCGACGGACGCGCCGCTGACCTTCAAGGGCTGGCGGCTCGACCTCGTCCGCCGGGCGCTGTTCCGCCCGGACGGCTCCTACCTCGCGTTGACGACGGGGGAGTTCAACATTCTGGCGGCGCTGGCCGCGATGCGTCCCAACGCGGTCAGCCGTGAATATCTGCTGGACGTCATCAGCAACCGCGATCCCCGTTCCATCAGCGAACACACCGTGGATACGCTGATCACCCGGTTGCGTCGCAAGATGCGGCTGGAGGACAACAGCCCTTCACCCATCGTCACCGTTCGCGGGGTTGGCTATGCCCTCGATCCGGAGGACGAATGATTGATAATGATCAAGGCGCAAGAATTATATGTCCGTTCGGTGTTCGGAAAAGCATCAACGACCGTTGATACGCGAACGATGTGGGTAATGCTATGAAACTACCAACAATTGATCGATGGCCTGACGGATAAGAAGCAACGTTGCGGGGACGCCCCGCCGCCGAAGCTCCTGCGCCGGGCCGATCCAGGCCGCCGTGCAACCCGGCGGCGCGAGCGTGAAGGGTGAGAGCGGGCATGCAACGGTCCCTGGCTCCGCGTGCGGCGGAGTTTTGCGCGCCAGTCGGTTTTTCGGCCGTCGCGCCTTCCATTCTGATCATCGGGAACGACGATGGAGCCATCGACCGGATACGCGATCGCGGCCAACGCGACGGCCACCGCGTGCAGGATGTCCGGGACGTGATCACCGCGCTGGGCGTGCTGGACGTCGATACGTCCATTGGCAGCGTCTTCGTGGATGGCGGCTCCCCCTGGTTTGACGGGCTGGCGCTGATCGAACGGCTGCGCAAATCCCACAAGACCCTTCCTTGCGTCCTGTTCGCCCGCAATCCGAATGCCGAGGACGTCGTGCGGGCCATGCGCCTTCAGGTTGCCGACGTGATTACCGACCCGGAGGACGCCACCCAGGTCGCCCGCGCGCTGTCCCTCGCCGCCGCCGTTTCGAAAGACGCCAAGCCGGACCTGTCCGCCCTTCGGGCCGCGGCGGGCAGCAGTGCCGACGCGCTGGAGCAGGCGTACCGCCACGGCCTTGCCCTCATCGAAACGGTGCGGGCGCTGCGCGAGGTAAGCGCGCCGGCCCGGGTGATGCCGTTCAACCCAAATCCCCGGCCGGCGCCCGCGCCGGTCGCCGCCGCTCCGACCGCTCCGGACGGGCCGGACGCGCCGCAGGACAGCCTCGCGGTGCTTCAGGCCATCCAGCGCAAGCGCGCGGCGCGCGACAAGTTCTTTCCCAAGGGCCTGTTCGAGGATCCCTGCTGGGACATGCTGCTGGACCTGATGATCAACCATCTCCAGGGTCGGCGGATTTCCGTGTCGTCGCTGTGCATCGCGTCGGGCGTGGCCCAGACCACGGCGCTGCGGCGCATCGCCGACCTGCACGACCAGGGGCTGGTGCGGCGCATCGCCGACGACAAGGACGGCCGCCGCGTCTTCATCGAGCTGACGGACGCGGGCGTGGCCGCGATGAAGCGTTATGTGGAGAATGTCGGCCCGATGGGCTGACGCGAGCAGTCCGGCCAGGGGCAGTCGCAGGCGGGGAAGCGGCAGCTGTCGCCGTTCACGTCCCCGGCCTGCACGGCGATCTTGTAGCGCAGACCGGTGGCGGACTCCGCCGTGATCAGCCCGCAGGCCTCATACACCTCCACATTGACACGGGCGGATTGCAGGGCCACCCGCGCGATCTGCTTCGGATCCTTCATCATGGCTTCAGGGCCTCGCTGCCGCGTCTCCGTTGAATGGGCAACGCGCGCAAGCCCGTTTCCGGCTTGCGGCCCTTCCGAAGGACTTCCTTTGGAGAGTGGCCGCGTCTCCGTCTTCATTGCGGCTTCAGCACGGCCGTGACGCTCACCGGTTCGGCGTCGTTCAGCGCTTGGCGCATGGCGGTCTCGTCGTCGAATCGGCCGCGCAGGCGCCGTCCCTCGCACAGGACCTCGACACGGTCGGTGGCGAATGGCCACGGATCGACCGTAAGATCGACGGGGTCGCCATGGGGCGCGCGGATGCACAGGCTGGTGCGCCCCTCGCCGATGGTCGGGACGTTCGGGATCGGCGCGTCCTCCCCACGGCCCCAGCCGATCACCAGCGACATGCGGTCCACCGCACCGACCAGCAGCCGGTTGCGCTCGACCACCCGGGGAGTGATCGCATCGGCGTAGCGCGGGTTGGCGGCCAGCGCCGCGAGGCAGTCCCGCTGGAACCGGTGCTGGTCGTCCAGAAAGGCGCGGACGAGGGCCGCGTCCTCCGGCGACGCCTTGGCGAAGTCGAAGAAGGCGCCGTAGATCGTGTCGGCGTGCAGGGAGACGAGCAGGGCGGGGTAGCGACCGAAGGCGAGCGCCCGGCGCACCCCTTGCTTCCACAACTCTGTGTGCGTCGCCGGGCCGAGTTCCAGGAAGCTGTGCGGGCGGCCGGTCTTGGAGTTCAGCGTCGGCTCCGCTTCCCACGCCAGCCAGCCGATGTCGTGCTGTTCCGCCCCCAGGCAGACCTCCTCATGCGGCGTCGGCGCCGCGAAGGCATCGTTGCCCCAGGCGCGCAGCAGTTGGCCGGACAGCCACGCGTGGCTTGGCTGCGGAATGGCGATCACCGCATCGCCGACTTCACGGAAAAGCATGCGCACTCCATCGATTTCTGTCCTCAACGATCTTGTTCGGCGCAGGAAGACCGTCCAGTGCAGGCCGACCATTCGCTTCCTGCATCGCGGCATTGTGCGGTGCATGGCCCCCAATCGTCTGTCGGTCACGGCGCGCGTCTGGTAAGCAGTCGAACGATTGTGTTGCCGCATGTTGCCGCGAAGGCCGCCGAACCTGTTGCCGA
>JAEZPL010000371.1 GCA_023413605.1 Pseudomonadota bacterium | reverse complement strand
GTTCCAGCAGGCCGGACGGGGTGTACCAGCCGTCCAGCGCCTTGCGCAGGTTGTCCGCGTGGCGGGCATCGCGGAACCATGTGCCGGACGCCGTCTCGAACTGCCGCAGGAAGGGGCGGCCGTTGGTGGCGAACAGGAAGGGCACCCTTATGGCGCCCCACGGCCCCTCCGCTGGCGGCATCTCGTCGCCATGGGAGACGAAGCCCTCGGTGTAGCGGCGCGCCTGGTCGATGGCGGCCGGGGCGTCGGCGTTGCGGCGCTTGGCCTCCACCACGGCCAGGGCGGTGAGACCGGCGAACAGCACGTAGTCGGCCGGGCCGTTCGCCGTGGGCCATTCCGCGATGGCGAGATTGCGCCCCTTCTGCGGCCGGACGCCGGCGGCGAAGGTCAGGGCCTCGCTGTCGGCCTGCCATCCGGCATCGCGGAGTTGGGCGTCGATCAGGCGGCGGGTCTCGCGCTCGTCCAGGTCGATGCCCTGGCCGACCTCCTGCGCAAGCTCGACCCGGTGCTGGATCGCCTCGGGCGCTTCGGCGGCGGCGCTCGCCTGGGCGATGGCCAGTTCCGCTTCCAGGCGCGCGCGGTCGGCGTCGGCCTCCTGCGCCAGCCGCTCCCACTCCAGCCGCTCGGCCTCGGCGCGGGCGGCGCGCTCCTCGGCGGACAGGCGCAGCTCGGCTTCGGCTTGGGCCTCGGCCGCGATGCGGTCATGAGCCGACCGCTGTTCCGCGACCACCTTGCGCAGCCGCTCCAGCTCCGCCTTCAACGCCGCGCCCTCGGCGCGCGGATCGGGTGGCGGCACAAAGGGGCCGGGGGCAAACGCGCGCTCGCCCGTGACGGTACGGTGAAACCAGACGCCCAGCGTGCGCGCGTGCTTCAGGCAGGACAGCGCGGTCGCGTGGTCGCCGTCCAGGTCGTGGGCGGCGGCGTTGCCGGCCTTGCGGATGAAGTAGAAGAGGTCCCCGACCTCGCGCGTCAGGGCGCCGCGGTCGCGCAAGCGGCGCAACAGGTCCGCCTGTTTCTCCTCGGGCGACGTCCACAGCCCCAGCTTCGCCGCGGTGAGCTGGGCCAGCAGTTCGGCGAACTGGCGCAGCTTGATGATGGTGGTGTTGGCATCCTCGGCGAAAAAGCGCTCGGCCAGCGCCCACAGCCGGTCGAGCTGGGCGTCATGCCGTACCAGAAACGCGAAATTGACCGACCGGCCCACCATTTCCTCCCAGAGAGCGCACACTATACGATGCGCAGTGGAGTATGTCACCTGACGACCGCGACCTGGGGTAGACCAGGCGCTACGGCGTCGGTGCCGAAAGACGGCCTGTCGCGACGGCTGCCACCGGTCAGCCGCGGGATCGCAGCCATGCAATGTCCCTGGGCTGCTCGGACTTGTGGGACACGAGCACCTCCCACCTGCGGTCTTCCGGAGCCAATCGCGCGTAAATCCGGCCGGCGTCATCCTGACCGTTGGAAATGTGCCGCTCCCACCAGCGGTCGGCGCCCTTGACCTTTTTCCAGTTCGCCGGGGTTCCACCGGTACCGGCGGCGAGTTCCCCGAGGGCGCCATACAGGAAACGTCGGTCGGAGAATTCCACAGCGGCCACGTCCAGGCTGGCGCGGAGCAAGCGGATGCGTGGCAGCAGGCTGGCAAAGACGGCGGCCACCTCCTCACTCAGTCGGCCGGGCGCGGCCGGGCGCGGCAGCGGCGGAGCCTCAAGCGCGAGCGCTTCCGCGGCGAGGCGGTTCTTCGACTCCTCGACAAGCGTTCTTTGCAGTTCCTCGAAATCGGCCTGCAACTGGTCGGCCCGGTCCTGGGCTTCGTCCGGAGCACCAGCGGGTATTCGCTCGGCCAGCGCGAGCCGCAAGGCCGCAACCTCCGCCTTCAGCGTCGCCGCCGCGGCGTGTGCACTGGCCAACTCGCCTTCCACGAGGCGAAGCCGCAACTCCGCCATGTTGGCGGGACCCTCGGCCGACAGCAGGGCCCCATCGAGCAGGGCGCCAATGTGGGCAGCCAGTGTGCCCGGGGCAGCGGCCTGGCTTTCGAATCTGACGAACCAATCGGCGGCCAAGCCGTCCACCGGTTCGCCGAGATACTGGCCGGACCGGATCACCGGGATCCCGCCGCCCGCCAGCCGGGCCGCCGCCTGTTCACGATCCAGCACCGACCCCTGGATCAGCAGATAGGCCTCCCCCACCCCCTCGACCACGGCGAAGCGTGCCACGGGCGGCGTTGCCGCAGCCGGTGCGGGCGGGACAGCGGTGGGGATCACAGCCTCGCCCGCGATGTCGATCCGATCCCCCTCCAGCAACGGATAGGCCAGCCCACGCCACACCACCGCCGTCCGCTGGTCGGGCAGAAGGATGGCGCGGCAGTCACGCCGCTCCAGCAACCGCTCCCCGTCATAGATCGAAATGGTTATGGTTGGCATTCACAATACCGTTAGGGCATTTTCAAGGATTTGCAATTATAAATGCCATCGTATGCGAGAGGTTATTCAGGCAGTCATCACTCCATGAACATAGCTCAAGCCGTCGCTCCCATCATCTCCAATCCCTACACAATTGGGCTGGTCATCCTACTCCTTGTTTTTTGGGCAACGGCTTCGATTATCTCCTTGGATAACGGAACGAAGCGTTTGCTCCGCTCTCTTCTGGCCGCGAATGGCGAACTCGACAGATCCGCCGACGCGTTGTCCTTCGCCGAGCGCTATGAGGAGGTCAACGCCAGCTTGGGGCGCGACCCGATCCTCCGCGGCGCTTGGGGGGAGTACCGGGAGTCGCTGCTTCTGCCACGGACGACGGGCCGCCCTGTGCGCTCGACGACACGACCGGCGGCTTGGTTCAACCTGGACCTTCTGCGCGGGCCGGCTATTGAAACCGACTTGCGCTACCACGCGGCCATGCCGAATCTGCTCGTCGGCGCAGGACTGCTGTTCACGTTCCTTGGGCTTGCGGTCGCGCTGGGCAGCGCCGGCGAGGTGGTGAC
>JAEZPL010000320.1 GCA_023413605.1 Pseudomonadota bacterium | reverse complement strand
GGTGAAGGAGGCGGCCTTGTCCGCCGCCCCGCCGTCGTCGTAGATCACCAGTTGGACCGGACGGCCGTCGACGCCGCCCGCCTTGTTGATGCGGTCGACGTACAGTTCCAGCACGCGCTTTTCCGGCTCGCCCAGGAAGGAGGCCGGGCCGGTCGCCGAGACGATGGAGCCGACCTTGATCGGATCGGCGGCCATCGCCGCGCCCAGCCCCGCTCCAAGCACCCCAACCCCAAGCCCGGCGGTGACCGCCGCAACGGCGGCAATCCTGTTCATCCAGCGCTTACCCATGCGTTTCACTCCCGTTTGCTTCGCCTGTTCGATCGGCGTCGTGGGCGGTCCTGACCGGCCGCCCCTTGTTTGAATCACGTCTGTTTGAGCAACATAATGTTTCAAAGGAAATTAATTATCCAGCGTGATTTCCGGCACACCGGATTTTGAAGGTTGGAAACCTTGCCGGTTGGGCCGCGCGTGCGCACGGCCCGCCCGGCGCCGGTTCAATGCGTGGACCGCGCCAGCAGCTCGGCCAGCCGGATGCGCGCGTCGCCGAAAGCCTCCACGCTGTCCTCGAAGGCGTCGCGGGCAACCGCGTAGGCCTCCACCCCGTCCGTGCAGATGCCGTGCGCGAAAAGGTCGCGGTGCAGTTCCTCGCAGCGGCCGAGCATCACGTCGCTGACCAGCCGCTGGCGGATGTAGGCCCGCGCCGCCTCCCGCGCGGCGGGGTCCAGCGTGTCGAAGTCCGGCACCTGCGGCAGCGCCCGCGTGGCGAAGTCGCCGCGCAGTTCGTCCCACAAGGCCGTCCAGTTGATGAACTCGTCGGTCGGCACGGCGTCCAGTTCCCTGGAGCCGAAGCGGGCCAGGACGCGCCGTCCAGCGGACAGCAGGCGGTCGGGGGTCGCGTGCGTATGGGCCATGGATTCCTCCCTTTTACGCAAGACCTTGGGACATGAAGGACCGGGGCACGCGTGGCTGGCGCACCGGGCAGGCGCGGTCAGACCACGGCCTGGACCGGGGCGTCGGCGGCCTCGTAGCTGACGCGCATGTCATAGTCCGGCTCGACACCGGTGGGCATGGGAATCCCCACCTCCCGAAGGCGGTCCTCCAGAAGCTGCAGGTACTCGGCCTGCAACTCCTCGGGCCGCTTCACCTTCAGGCCGTATTCGTAATACAGCTCGAAATTGGCGGAACGGACGTCGCCCATGGACGGGCGGCCGAAGAAGCCCAGCCCCATGCGCATGAACTTCGGGATGCGCGCCGTCATGTCGTCCCGCGCGGCGTCGCCGCCGAATTCCAGCACGCGCTTGGCCGCCCAGACGCCGAAGGCGAGGTGGCCGAACTCCTCCTTGTGGATGCGCGCGTTGACCCGCGCCCAGGGCAGGAAGGAGCAGTCGCGGTACTGGCCGAGGAAGGCGACCGCCGCCGGCGTGACGACCGTGGAGAACAGCGCCACGTCGGTCCAGCTGTCGAAGAAGGTTTCCCAGTTCGCGCGCCGGAAGCCGTTGATGACGTTGACCTTGGCGGGATCGGGGTTTTCCGGATGGGCGACCAGCTCCTGAAGCCGCGCGTCCACGTCCACGCCCAGATCCTGCATCAGGTTCCAGACGTAGTAGGCGTGGCCCATCTCCTCCATCACCTTCTTGGACAGGCGGTAGGCTTCCTCCGGCCGGGGGGCGAAGCGCATGTTCTCGGCCACGCGCTGGGCGCCGGCGTATTCGGAGTCCCCCTGGAACGACATCAGGTGCAGCAGCGCCTTCCGGTAATCGTCCGGCAGCGGGTCGCCCTTGTCATAGGTCTTCCACGTTTTGGGCATGTTTCCTCCGTCCCGTCGATTCACCCCGGCGATTTCCGCTCTGTGGGCGTCGACGTTATGACACAAACTGTGTTATTGATTGGACGTTAGTGTATCATATTCAGGCTTGTCAAACGGAAATTCGGCTTCCCGGAACGCTGGAAGGGCGACAAAGGAAACGAAATTTCCGTTTCTGTTCATTGGTTTACTGACGGAGCCCCGCCCGGCGCCGCTTTCCGCCCGGTGTAGCCAAACCGGACGTATATCCTTTATAAAGTCGGTATCACGCCGATCGGGAGAGTTCCTGCGCATGCCCCGTCCCCGCCGCCTCGACGACCTTGTCACGCCGCTGCTCGACGCCATCGCGCCGCGCGCCAAGTCGCTGATCATCACGGTCTACGGCGACGCGGTGCTGCCGCACGGCGGCTCCGCCTGGCTGGGCAGCCTGATCGACCTGATGGGCCATTTCGGGCTGAGCGAGCGCATCGTCCGCACCTCCGTCTTCCGGCTGTGCAAGGACGACTGGCTGACCAACACCCAGATCGGCCGGCGCAGCTTCTACCGCGTCACCGACAGCGGCAAGGAACGCTTCGCCGCGGCGGAGCGGCGGATCTACGCGCCGCTGGCCCGCGAATGGGATCGCGGATGGGATCTGCTGATGGTACCGCCAAACGCGCTGGACGCGGAGACGCGCGACGCCCTGCGGCGGGAACTGACCTGGCAGGGGTTCGGCGCCGCCTCGGCCACCGTCTACGCCCATCCCAACTGCGACGAGGCGGCGATGCACCGCTCGCTGGCGGAACTGGGGGTTGCCGACAAGATCGTCCACATGAAGGCCAGCCTGGACCGGGCGGAGGGCTTCGGGGCGTTGCGCGATCTGGTGCGCGGCTGCTGGGACATCGATCAGCTCGAACACGACTATGCGGCGTTTCTGGATCATTTCCGTCCGGTCTGGGC
>JAEZPL010000318.1 GCA_023413605.1 Pseudomonadota bacterium | reverse complement strand
CCCCCGCTGGGCGGGGGAGGGCCTGTTTGCGAAGCTTGCGGCAGTCCCCTCCCCTGCGAAGCGGGGGAGGGTTAGGGTGGGGGCACACGTCCCCACATCAGCACTCCCCACGACCCGCACGGACACGAGCACCCACCATGGCCACGACCGTCTCCCCCCTGGCCCCCGCCGGCTTCCCGACGCTTCCGCCCGTGGCGGGCGTGCGCATCGCCACCGCGAACAGCGGCATCCGATACAAGGGCCGCGACGACCTGATGCTGGCCGTGCTCGATCCGGGCACCACGGTCGCGGGCGTGCTGACCAAGTCGCTGACCTGCTCCGCCCCGGTCATCTGGTGCCGCGACAGCCTGCCCCGCGGCTCGGCCCGCGCGGTGGTGGTCAACGCCGGCAACGCCAACGCCTTCACCGGCAAGGCCGGCGACGCGACCGTGCAGGCGACCGTCAAGGCCGCGGCGGACATCGCCGGCTGCGACCCGGACGAGGTCTACATCGCCTCCACCGGCGTGATCGGCATCCCGCTGCCCCCCGACGCCATCGCCAAGGTCCTGCCGGGCATGACCGCCGGGCTGAAGACCGATTCGGCGGCGCTGGAGGCCGGCGCCCGCGCCATCATGACCACCGACACCTTCCCGAAGGGCTCCACCCGCAAGGTGACCATCGGCGGGGCGACGGTGACCATCAGCGGATTCGCCAAGGGGTCGGGCATGATCGCGCCGGATATGGCGACCATGCTGGGCTTCATCTTCACCGACGCGGCGATCGCCGCCCCGGCGTTGCAGTCCATGCTGTCGGAGTTCACGGAGCGCAGCTTCAACGCCATCACCGTGGACGGCGACACCTCCACCAGCGATACGCTGCTGCTGTTCGCCACCGGCAAGGCCGGCAACGCACCGGTCACCAACGCCCACGCGCCGGAACTGGCCGAGTTCCGCAAGGCGCTGGAAGAGGTGATGCTTGACCTCGCCCTCCAGGTCGTGCGCGACGGCGAGGGGGCGACGAAGTTCGTCTCCATCACGCTGGTCGGCGCGGACAACGACGCGGCGGCCAAGCGCATCGCCCTGACCGTCGCCAACTCCCCGCTGGTGAAGACCGCCGTCGCCGGGGAGGACGCCTATTGGGGCCGCATCGTCGCCGCCATCGGCCGCGCCGGCGAACGCGCCGACCGCGACCTGATCAAGATCACCATCGGCGGCACGCTGATCTGCGCCGAAGGCATGGAGGTCCCGGGCTACGACGAGGCGCCGGTCGCCGCCCACATGAAGGGCAAGGAGATCGACGTCCACATCGACCTGGGCCTCGGCAACGGAAAGGCCCGCGTGTGGACCTGCGACCTGACCCACGGCTACATCGACATCAACGGGTCCTATCGCAGCTGATGGGGCACCGCTGAGCCCATGAACGGCGCGCCCTTGCCCGACCATATCCCGACCGAGCGGCTGACGCTCCGCGGCTTCCGGCTGGAGGATGTGGAGCGCTTCGCTCCGTTGATCGCGGAAAGGGAGGTGGCGCGCTGGCTCGCCCGCGTGCCGCACCCCTACGGCCTGGACGACGGCCGCGGCTGGGTCGCCCTGACCGCCCGCAACCGGACGGAACGCGCCTCGCTCGACCTGCTGGCGGTACGCACGAGCGACGGCCAGCCGGTGGGCGGCATCGGCGTGAACCTGAAGGATGGCGAAGTGGGCTACTGGCTCGGCCTGCCCTTTCAGGGGATCGGCTACGGGACGGAGATGCTGCGGGCGCTGATCCCCATCGCCTTCGCGCTCGGCCTGCCCCGCCTGTGGGCGCACACAGCGCCGGACAACGCCCGCTCCCGCCATGTGCTGGAAAAAGCGGGCTTCGCGTCGCTCGACCCCGCCCACCACTATGAATTGACCGCCCAGCACTGGCGGAGCCTGCCCGAGGAGAGTGCCTGATGCCGGCCTGCTTCGATCCCACCTCCACGCCGGCCCCCGGCTCCCTGCCGACCCTGCTGGTGGTCGCCGTGGCGCTGGTGGACGCCGATGGCCGCGTCCTGCTGGCCCAGCGCCCGCCCGGCAAGGCGCTGGCCGGCCTGTGGGAGTTTCCCGGCGGCAAGGTCCACGAGGACGAAACGCCGGAAGCGGCCCTGGTCCGCGAGCTGAAGGAGGAACTGGGCATCGACACGGCGGCCAGTTGCCTCGCCCCCTTCACCTTTGCCTCGCACAGCTACGAGAAGTTCCACCTGCTGATGCCGCTCTACGTCTGCCGGGTCTGGGAAGGCGACGTGATCGCGCAGGAGGGCCAGAAGCTCGCCTGGGTCTACCCGAACCGCATGGGCGACTACCCCATGCCCCCGGCCGACGTGCCGCTGGTGGCGATGCTGCGCGACCTGCTGTAGCCGGTTGGGGATTCCCAACCGGGAGGAGTTGGGAATTCCCAACCCAGGGAAATTGCGCTATCGTGACAGGAGTGGCCGGTAGGTGCTGCTAACACCCACCGGCACGCTCCTAGAGCAAGTTCCTGTTGTTTCTGAAGGCTTGATCTATGCGGCTTTGTAGCCGCAGTGACGGAACCAGCCGTGGGCATCGGAAGCCGTGACGGTGTTGAGAACACCGGGCAACGCGTCTTCCAGGG
>JAEZPL010000314.1 GCA_023413605.1 Pseudomonadota bacterium | reverse complement strand
GTTGACGTTCAGTTCCTCCCCGCAGCGCTTCATCGCCGGCACGACGCCGGAGGTCGACAGGGTGATGCGCCGCTTGGAGATGGAGATGCCGTCGCCGTCCATGACGATCTTCAGCGCCTTGGCGACGTTCTCGTAATTAAAGAGCGGCTCGCCCATCCCCATCATGACGATGTTGGAGATCATGCGCCCGTCCGGCGGAGCCGGCCATTCGCCGAGCGCGTCGCGGGCCAGCATGACCTGCGCCACGATCTCCGACGCGTCCAGGTTCCGCACGAGGCGCTGCGTGCCGGTGTGGCAGAAGCGGCAGGTCAGCGTGCAGCCGACCTGGGAGGAGACGCAGAGCGTGCCGCGGTCTTCCTCGGGGATATGAACGCTCTCCACCTCCTGCCCGTCGGGCATGCGCAGCAGCCACTTGCGCGTGCCGTCCACCGACTTCAGGTCGCGCACGACGGTCGGCCGGGCGACGGCGTAGACGTCGGCCAGCTTCTCGCGCACCGGCTTGGCGAGCGTGGTCATCACCGCGAAGTCGGTGGCTCCGCGATGGTAGATCCAGTGCCAGAGCTGGCGGGCCCGGAATTTTTCCAGGCCGATGGACAGCATTTCGGCTTCCAGCTCGTCGCGGGACAGGCCGACAAGGTTTTTGCGCCCGTCAGCGTCGGTCGCCGGCAGGGCAAAGGCAGCAGCATGGTTGGAGGCGCTCATGGCCCACTAGATAGGGCCATGAGCCGCAAGAGTCAAAAGACCAAGTGAAGCGCAATTACTGAATTATCAGCGCTTCACGTCGCAGGCCTTGTTGATGGCGTCGTAGGCTTGGGCCATGCCGTCGGTGCTGTAGGTGTCGGTGGTCTTGGTGCCGCGGGACGACAGGCCCTTCACCACCATCGGCTTGCCCTTGGCGTCGCGCATGGCGGCGGCCATGGCCTTGTCCGTCTCGGCGTCGCGCGCCCAGGCGGTTTCACCTTCGTTGAACAGCTTGAAGGACTTGCCGCCCACGTCGACGGTCGTCTCGCTGTCCTTCTTGAAGGTGTAGCCGATGATGAAGCTGACCACGTCCAGCGTCTTTTCCGCCGGGCGGTGGGTCACCAGCACATAGATGTCGCCACGCTTGGCGGCGACCGGTTCCTTCTTCTTGGGCTGGCTGGAGATGTAGCAGACCTTGTGCCCGCCCTCTTCGAACGCAAAGGCGTTCCAATCCTTGAAGGTGCCGAGCAGGCGCGGGTCTGCGGCGCTCGCCGTCGTGGACGTCGCGGCAAGGACGGGAGCGGCCAGGACCAGAGCGGCGACGGCGGCGCGGCGACCGGAAACGTGACGGCCAAATGCGCGACGAATGGTGCGGAACGGCAGCATCGTTGGGCGAATGCTCAAATGGTTTTGCGGAAGGGGTTCGGAAGTCGCCCGGACACTACCCCAATTCGGTGGGCGATTCCAGGGCCGGGCGGCGGTTCCGGTGCGAAGGTCACGGCTCCTTCCGTTACGGGAACATTCCGCCGAAGGAAAAGGAACGGTGATCCGAACGGCGCGCCGTTGCGTAAAAGGCCGCACATCACCAAAGCGCCTTGTCGAAGCCTCCGTACCTAAAGCCCCTTACCCGAAGCCCCTTACCCGAAGCCAGTGCCGCCGCTATGACAGCGCTCCGCCTCCGCCACCAGGATTCTCGCTTTGCAGAGCGACCGCGCATGCCCCATGTTGAGCCGTGCGAGCACTTCTTCGTCAAAGCGCGGATGCAGGACACCGGTTCCCCGACAGCGGGATCACCCCCGACCCTTGAGGATTTTCTGCTCGCGGTCGGGCGGGAGCGGGACCGTGCGGCCTTTGCCGCGCTGTTCGGCCATTTCGCCCCGCGTCTGAAGGCTTACCTGCGCCGCCAGGGCTGCGACCCCGGCGGGGCGGAGGAACTGGTGCAGGAAGTGATGCTGCTGGTGTGGCGCCGTGCGGAAACCTACGACCCGGCCCAGGCGTCGGCCAGCACCTGGGTGTTCACCATCGCCCGCAACAAGCGGATCGACGTGCTGCGGCGGGAGCAGCGGCCGGAGATCGACCCGGACGACCCCGCCCTGGTGCCGGCGCTGGTCGCCGGCCCGCAGGAAAGCGCCGATCACCGGGTGGAGGCGCAGGAAACCACCGGCCGCCTGCGCGCGGCCTTGAAGATTTTACCGCCGGAGCAAGCGGAACTGCTTCGGCTTGCCTATTTCGAAGACAAGCCGCACAGCGTGATTTCCGCCGAGCAGGGGATCCCGCTCGGCACCGTGAAGTCGCGCCTGCGACTGGCGATGGAGCGCCTGCGCAAGGCTATGAGGGACACCGCATGACCGTGCCGACCCACCATCCCGGCGACACGCTGCTGATCGACTACGCCGGCGGGGCCCTGGGCGAGGCGGTGTCGCTCGTCATCGCGACGCATCTGGCGCTGTGCCCCTGCTGCCGGCTGAACGTCGCGGAGATGGAGGCCGTCGGCGGCGCGCTGCTGGAGGAGATCGAACCGGAGGAGGTCGACCCGTCCTGCCTCGACGCCGTGCTCGCCCGCCTGGACGATCTTCCCCCTCTGCCCCCCGCGCCCAGGGTCCACAAACCCGCGCCGTCCCGCCCCGCCCAGCGGACCGAGGCTCCGCTGCTGCCGGAACCCCTGCGCCGCTACGTCGGCGACGATCTGGACCGCCTGCCCTGGACATCGCTGATGCGGGGCATGGACTGCGTGGAGCTTCCGCTGTTCGGCCAGCACTCCGGCCCCACGACCGGCCGCGGCCGTGCGCGGCTGATGCGCATGAAGGGCGGCGTCGGCCCGCCGCGCCACACCCACCGCGGGATCGAACTGACCCTGGTGCTGGACGGCGGCTTCACCGACGACCTGGGCCAGTTCGTGCGCGGCGACCTCGCGGTCGGCGACGAGTCGGTGCGCCACCGGCCGGTCGCGGACGAGGAAGGATGCCTCTGCCTGGCCGTGACCGTCGGGAACCTGCATTTCACCGGCGCGCTGGGGCTGATCCTCAACCCCTTCGTGAAGTTCTGATTGATATAAGTTTTTGTTCGCCACACAGGCACGAAGGCACAAAGAACGTCACAAAGGGGCGCCGGCTGTTGGAAACGCCTCTGCTGGAAACGCCTTTGTGAAAATCTTTGTGTCTTCGTGGTTATTCCCCTTCCCGGCTGCGACACCGCATCGTTACGGCAACCTGTCGCACCATCAATCCTCATCCGTGATGATCGTACCCTTGGGGATCCCGCGCATGCGGCGGCGGCGTTCCGGGTTGCGCATGATCTGCCGGCCGTGCTGGTGCTCGCGCAGCGGCTCGGTCGGGCCGCCCACGCGCACGGGGCGCTCCGCGAAGCGGCCCAGGCTGATCATCCGATCGTACATGACCAGCGCGCCGGCCACGCCGACGTTGATGCAGAACTTCATCGGAATCTTCACGACGAAGTCGCACCGCTCCAGCAGCGGCGCGGACAGGCTGCCGCGCTCCGGCCCCAGCACATAGGCCGCGCGGGTCGGGTGGCGGAAGCTGGGCAGTTCGACGGCGTCCTCCGTCAGTTCCACGCCCACCAGCTGGCAGTCCTTGGGCAGGGCGAGGTCGGCCACCCGGTCGTAAATGTAGAGCGGCAGATGATCCGCCGCCCCGGAGGTGTCCACGAACTGCGCCTCGCGCAGGTCGGGTTCGGGGTCGATGGCGAAGAAGAAGGAGGCGCCGAAGGCATGGGCGGAGCGCATCAGGTTTCCGACGTTGCCGGGCTTGCTGATCCGCTCGACCCCGATGGCGAAATATCCACGCATGGTCGCAATCATTGCTGGTTCCGGCCCGCATCTACCCGAATTCAGGGGCGCGATGTCACGGGTCCGATGGTGCGACACCTTGCCTCGGGGCACGGAGAGAGGCAAGCTTTCCGCCCATGAGCCACGACCATTCTTCCTGTTGCGGCGGCCACGGTCATCACCACGGCCACGCCCATGATTCCTCGTCCACGGATGGGCACGCCGACCTGTCCGGCCCGCCCGAGGCGCCGATCCTCGTTGAGGTGACGCGCGGCGGCATGGTGGAATCCGTCCATCGCGGCCGCGCCTGCATCGTCGATTCGGATGGCCGCGTGCTCGCCCAGTGGGGCGACATCGAATCGCCGGTCTACCCACGCTCCGCCGTCAAGGCCATCCAGGCCATTCCGCTGCTGGAAACCGGCGCATTCGACGCCTACGGCCTGGGCGACCAGGAACTGGCGCTGGCCTGCTCCTCCCACAACGGGGAGCTCCGCCACACCCGGCTGGCCCAGGCCTGGATGGCGCGGCTCGGCCTGACCGTGAACGACTACGAGTGCGGGGCGCACCTGCCCACCGATCCCGACACCGCGCACGAGCTGATCCGCCACGGGGAGGCACCGACCGCCTTCCACAACAACTGCTCCGGCAAGCACGCGGGTTTCCTGACCACCGCCCTGCACAAGGGCGAGCCGACCAAGGGCTATGTCCGCTTCGACCACCCGGTGCAGCAGCGCATCCTGGGCGTGATGGAGCAGATGACCGGCCAGGACCTGTCGCAGGCCCCCTGGGGTGTGGACGGCTGTGCCATTCCGACCATCGGCATCCCGCTGGGCGCCATCGCCTACGCCATGGCCCGCCTGGGCGACCCGAAGGACCTGCCGGATTCCCGCGCCGAGGCGGTGACCCGCATCCGCCGCGCCTGGCGGGCGCACCCCTACCTGATCGCCGGCAAGGACACCTTCGACACGGCGATGATGCAGGCGGCCGGCGGGCAGGTGCTGGTGAAGGGCGGGGCCGAGGGCGTTGGCTGCGCCGTGCTGCCGAAGCTCGGCCTGGGCATCGCGCTGAAGATCGACGACGGCGCACCCCGCGCCCGCGAGGTGGCACTGGCCGCCCTGATCCGCGCCACCAAGGCTCTGCCGGACGAGCTGTGGGCGCGCGCCGAACAGCTGCTCAACGTGCCCATCACCAACCGCAACGGCCGCGAGGTCGGCGTGGTACGGCCAGCGGAACCGATCGCCGGCTGACCCGCGGCTGATCGCCGGACAACTCCGCAAGCGCGATCAAACCGCCCTCCGCTAGGGTGCCCGGGTACGGAGGAACCATGACCAAGCCCGACACCCTGATCGACTACGGCCGCCGGATCGAGCGCGTCGTGACCCACATCGCGACGCACCTCGACGAGCCGCTCGACCTGGAGCGGCTGGCGGGCATCGCCTGCTTCTCGCCCTACCACTTCCACCGCATCTACCGCGCCATGGCCGGCGAGACGACGGCGGACACGCTGCGCCGGCTGCGCCTCCATCGTGCGGCCGGCGAGCTGGTGCGGGGCACGGACGAGATCGCGCGCATCGCCCGCCACGCCGGCTACGGCAGCGTGGAGGCTTTCACCCGCGCCTTCGGCCAGACCTACGGGATCACCCCCGCGGCCTACCGGCGGCAAGGCCGTCTGGTTCCTCCGCCCGACCGTCATTTGGAACAGGAGGAAGCCTTGTACGACGTCACCATCCGCGATCTGCCGCCGCTGCGCGTGGCCGCCATGACCCACAGCGGCCCCTACATGGACATCGGCGCGACCTTCGAGCGGCTGTACGCCTGGACGGCCGCCCGCGGCCTGATCGGGCCGCAGCTGCGCTCCTTCGCGCTCTACTACGATGACCCGGAGTCGGTCCCGGCCGACCAGTTGCGCTCCGAAGCCGCCCTGCTGCTCGACCGCGAGATTCCGGAAGACGGAACGGTCCGCAGCCTCGACATCGCCGGGGGCCGGCATGCGGTCCTGATCCACAAGGGGCCCTACGCCGAACTGGAGCGCCCCTACCGCTGGCTTTACCGCGACTGGCTGCCGACCAGCGGTTACACGCCGGCCAACCGCCCTTGCGTGGAGGAATACCTGAACGACTGCCGCAGCCTGCCGCCGGAGGAGTGGCTGACGGAGATTCGGGTTCCGCTGGAATAGCGGGACTCCCATGGAGTGGGCGGGATGCTATGGTCCCGCACCCGCCCGCCAGACCGGCTGCCCATTCCGTGAGCATCTTTTCATGAGCATCGACACCCTGCGCGCCCAGTACGAGGCCTTCCCCTATCCCGCGCGCAACCCGGCCGACGAGAAGA
>JAEZPL010000301.1 GCA_023413605.1 Pseudomonadota bacterium | reverse complement strand
CGCCCACATCGTGCAACGCCGTACCATGGGCTCGCAGCGACTTGGACGCATCCAAGGCGGCGTCACTTTCGGCGGCGTCCAACTGTTCCAGGAGCGCGTCCAGGCCTTGCAGCGTGCGCTTCAGCGCCCGCACGGCGTCCTGCGAGCCGCCAGCCGCCCGGATGTCGCGGGAATGCTCGTCATGCTCGAACAGCGGAATGCGGCTCCGCAGCAAGTTGATGCGACGCCGTACGGTGTCCGCGGTCACGCCGGGGACGCCGGCCGCCAACCCTTCCAGTTCGGACACGCAGCGAAGCGCCTCGGCCTCCAATTGGGCGACGCTCCAGAGCGTGCTTTCCGCACCCAAGCCGACAGAGCTGCGCTGCTGCATCATCGCCGTGGAGAGGCCGATGGTCAGCGACAGCAGGAACACCGCAACCAGCCCGGACAGGAGTAGCACGCCGAGCCGTCCGGCAAAGGGCGGCCCCCCGAAAGAGTTGCGGCTGGCCGCATCGGCTTTCGAGATCCCGGCGACCGTCGCGGGGGCGTCGATCGCATCGCGCGAAACAGCGTTGCGGAATGCGAGCAGAATCGCGCTTTGCAAAGATCCGCCGGTCATGGGTGGAGCCGGAGCAGCGCGTTGCCGCGCAGCCGCCTCTCCAGCCAGTCCGCCAGACGGGGGGCGAAGGGGCGCAGGCGTTCCACCTCGCGGCACAGCTCGTTCACCAGCATCGGATTGTCACGGTCGTTCATCACCACACCCGCCAGTTCGGCGCCGGACTCCCGCAAACTCGCCGCCGCCACCCGCGCGGCATGACCGGTCGTGACCCCGGCGAGAATGACCAGCACCGCCGCATCGCAGGCGGCGGCCACCACTCCCGGCGGAACGCTGCGCCCATTGACCCGGTTGACCGCGGAGGTGTCCGCAATGATCAGGTCGTAGTCGGCCAGTTCCTCCTTCAGGAGTTCCCGCAGCCGATGCGGATCGCGGAATGACAGATCCGTGGACGCCAGGGACGAGGCCGGAACGAAGTCGAGCCCGTCAGCCGCAATGGGAACGATGGCCGTGCGGACCGATCCCCCGTCGGGCCGCCAGCTGCCCCGCGCCGTGTCAGCGGGGTGGAAGCTGTTGAAGTCCATCAGCAGCGTGCGCAGCCCCGTCGCGGCCCCGCGCCGCGCCAGGGCTCGGGCCAGAAAGGACACGCCCTCGCCCGGATTGGCGGCCGACACGGCCAGCCGACGGAGGCCGCGCGCCACGGTCTGCGCGTAGACGCATTCCAACTCGGCGTAGAATATCGGGATTTGGCTCATAGCGTGCCCGCCAGCGCGACAATGGACAGGATCGACACCATGTCGCGCACCCCGTCCATGAAGATTTTCCAATCGCTCTGCCCGATGTTCGGTACGTAGACCAGATCACCGGCCCGCAGCACCGGAAGCTTGCGGAAGTCGCCCGAGCGGGCGAAATCGACCAGATCGAACAGCTGCGCCTTGTCCTTGCAGCAGCTCAGGTTCACCACGACGATCTTTTCCTGGTAGGCGTCGGACGACGGCCCGCCGGCTTCCGCCAGCAGGTCGAGGATCGTCATGTCGTCGGAAAAGCGGTAGCGGCCCGGCTTGGCGACGGATCCCAGGACGCGCACGGTGGAATCCTTGCTTTCCTCCAACCAGTCCCGGTTCCGATCGGGAACATAGATCACGTCGCCCGGCAACACCTTGGGCAGGATCGTCTCGTCGCCAGTGTCGAAATAGCGGGCGAGGTTCAGCTTGCTGACCCGCGCCTGCCCCTGCACATCGCGGTGCGAAACGCGGATGTTGCGCAGGTCGGCACCGGCCGTGGGACCGTTGGCGGCCGACAGGATATCCAGGAAGGACAGAGACGGGTTGAAGGCGTAGCGCCCCGGCGCGCCGACCGCGCCCATGATGTGGATAGACCGGTCGGAGGACTGGCGGGTCCACTGCGCCTTGTTGTCGGCCGGATCCTGCGGCAGTTCCGGCACGACGACGACCGAGCCCGCGCGCACCTTCGGCAGGGTGTGCAAGCTGCCGCCCCGCTCCATGAAGGCGCCGAGATCGAACAGCACCGGCCGTGCCCGGTCCTTCTCGTTCTTCAGGACCTTCACGTTGGCGACGTCGGCGCGGGCGGTCGGGCCGCCGGCCTGGGCCAGCAGGTCGAGCAGGCTCATCTCGTCCGACCATTCGTAACGTCCGGGGCGGTTCACCGCCCCCAGCACCTGCACCGCGCGGGACGGCGCCACCTTCAGCCAGGACGCCTCATTCACGTCGGCCTTTTCCGGCACGAAGATGGCGTCGCCGGGCCGGACGGCCGGCAAGGGCTTGCCGGCGGGCTTGCCGGCGGGGTTGTCGGTGTAGGCCGTCAGGTCCACCGCCTCCACCCGCCCGTCGGCGCGGATCAGCCGGATCTGGCGCGTGTCGGAAAAGCGCGTCGGGCCGCCCGCGTTGGCCAGGATGTCGATGAAGCCGGCGTCCGGCTTGGTCTCGAACGCGCCCGGCTTGGCCACCTCGCCCATCACGTAGACCGTCAGCGCGCCGCGCCGGATTTCCTCCATCTGCTTCGGTACGAAAAGCGTGGCGCCGGGCTGGACAGGGGGAAGCAGGGACCGATCGCCGCTGTCCAGATAGGTTTGAAGGTTGAAGACGACCGGCTTGCCCTGGTTGATAATGCGAATCTGTTCGACCGCCGCGTAGCGTGTGACGCCCCCCGCGCGCATCAGCATGTCCACCACCGTGGCGCCGCCCTTATAGGCGAAGACGGCGGGCGTGTTCACCTC
This sequence comes from Pseudomonadota bacterium, assembly GCA_023413605.1. Classification (GTDB taxonomy): domain Bacteria; phylum Pseudomonadota; class Alphaproteobacteria; order Azospirillales; family Azospirillaceae; genus Azospirillum. The sequence goes on along the minus strand of JAEZPL010000301.1, from coordinate 880 downwards.
CCCGAACACCTTTATGGAGGTTCGGTCCTCCGCCCCGTCGCCGGCCTGGGCCAGCGTGCGCCCGTCGAAGTCGATTTGGACGTTGCCGGTCAGCGGCGACGCCGGCACGAACACCGTATCGAGCGGCTGAAGTTCAGGCAGCAGCGATGGATCCCCGGTGTCGAGGTATCTCTTGTAGTCGAAGGTCTGCACGGCCTTGCCTCGGCGGATCTGCATGCGGTCGAGTTGCGCGCCCTGCGACAGGCCGCCAGCCGCCGCCAGCGCCACCTGGACCGTCGCATCGCCCGACAAGGTCACCGGGCCGGGTGTCTTGACGAAGCCCAGCACGGTGACCGGCAGCCGCCGGTCCTTCAGGATCACGCGCAGCCGGTCAAGGTCGCGAAAGGCCCGGGCCAGCCGTGCCTTCAAGGCCTGCTCGGCCTCGGCCAGGGACATGCCGGCCACCGGCACCGCGCCGACCTCCGGAAGCAGAACGGCGCCGGCGCGGTCGACGGCGAAATCCTTGTCGAGTGCCGGCTCGCCCGGCAGGGAAAACGTCAGGACGTCGCCGATGCGCAAGGGCTGGTCCGCAAGGGCCGGCCGGCCCGACAGCACCAGGACGATCATTGCCAGAATGGCGAAGCAGTGGCACAGGGTTCGGGTCGACACGGAGCGGCTCATCGTGGGATGTCGGCGTGCAGGACAGGCGGGTCGGCGAAGGGTTCGGTCTCGGCCAGTTGGCGGTCCAGCCGCTCAAGATCGCGCTCCGCGTCGTCGGGCAGGTTGCCGGTCGCCTCGCGCCGGATGCGGGCGGCCAGGATGTCCAGTTCGGCCAGCCGGGCCGGCGCCCGACGGTCTGCTCCCCCGGCCCGCAGGGCAGCGATGCGGACCGACCGCCGAT
>JAEZPL010000252.1 GCA_023413605.1 Pseudomonadota bacterium | reverse complement strand
ATTGGATGCCGGAGACCCCGTCCCCGCGGACGCGGCCCGGAACGGATCCGGCAGCGGGACCGGCATGTCCCGCCGCGGCAATTTCGATGGGTGCGGCGCCTCGCGGGCGCCGCGGGAACGGTCAGCGCTCGATCATCACCTTGACCGTGGTGTCGCGCTCCTTGGCCCAGTAAGGCAGGGCCTTGTCGGCCTCCTCAAAGGGGAAGACCTTGGTGATCAGGTCGTCGGGCGCGTGGTCGAGGGTTTCGAGATAGCGGATGACGGCCTGGAAATCCTCGGAAGTCGCGTTGCGCGATCCCATGATGTCCAGCTCCTTCAGATTGAAGAACTGCGTCTTGTAGGACACCGGCTCCTTGGCGTAGCCGATGTAGACGACGCGGCCGGCGAAGGCCACGAGGTCGATGGCCTGGGTGAAGGTGGAGGGCAGGCCGACGGCCTCGATCACCACGTCCACGCCGTCGCCGTTGGTCAGCTCGGCGACGCGGGCAGCCACGTCTTCCTTGCCGGCATCGATGACGTGGGCGGCGCCGTAGCGGCGTGCCAGCCGGGTCTTCGCCTCGCCGATGTCCACGGTGATCACCGTCGCGCCGCGATGGGCGGAACCGGCGATGGCGCCCATGCCGATCATGCCGCAACCCAGCACCAGCACCATGTCAGCCGCCTCGACGCGGCCGCGCGCCGCGGCGTGGAAGCCGACCGACAGAGGCTCGACCAGCGCCAGATGGCGGGGGGGCAGCGTGTCGTTGAGGATCAGCTTGCCGTAGGGCAGGACGATGCGCTCCGCCAGACCACCGTTCTGCTGCACGCCCAACGTGCGGTTGCTGCGGCACGCGTTGACCCGGCCCTTACGACAGGACGGGCAGGTGCCGCAAGCGGTGTAGGGAATGACGATGGCGCGCCGGCCCACGGCGTATTCCGCCGGAACGCCTTCGCCCACCGCGGCGATTTCGCCTCCGATCTCGTGACCGGGAATGCGCGGCAGGGATACCAGCGGGTTCAGCCCCTTGAAGGTGCTGAGATCGCTGCCGCACAGCGCCACATGGCGGATCGCCAGCAGCACCTCGCCGGGACCGGGAGTCGGCTCTGCCACCTCGTGGATCGCGCAGACGTCCACGCCTTCGATCATCAGTGCTTTCACAGGTGAGTCCTTGTTTTCTAGGAAGCACGCAATTCAGGAGGCGGGTGTGGAGGAGGGCTGCGCCTCCTGGTTGAACACGCTCTCGCTGAAGCAGAAATGGGCATTGCTGGCCTCAACCGCCTTTTCGATGGAGCGCTCACGCAGCGCTGCGATGATCTGGCGGTGAAAATCGACCGTGGTCGGTGCGATCACGGCGTTGCTCTTGCCGATCTCCATGTAATAGATCATCGGCCGCGACATCGCCTGATACATCTTTTGCAACATAGAGTTGTGAGATGCGGCGACGATGGCGGCATGGAAGCGGAAGTCGACCTCCGCTGCCTCGCGCACCGTCAACTGGTGCTCCATATCCTCGGCCAGACGGTCGAGCGCGTCGATCTCCGCATCGGTGATCTGTTGGACAACCTCCGGCAGGACCCCGATTTCGATGATCCGTCTAAATTGCAGCACCTCCCGGCAGGTTTTGATGCTGCGGTCGAAGCACTGGTCGAGAATGCGGAACATCGCCTCGATATCGGGCTTGCTGACCCGCGGCCCGCGCTGCGTCTTTTCAACCAGTCCGTAGGCTTCGAGGAAGATGATGACTTCGCGGATCGTGTTGCGGCTGACGCCGAACCGCTCCGCCAGCAGCCGCTCGTTCGGCAACAGATCGCCGGGCTGATAACGCTCTGGGATCTCCTTACGGAGTTCCTCGAAAATGGCTTTGACCGTTGAGACGCCGTTCATGATCGCGCCGCCCGAGTTTGGTCCAACAATTGGACAATTGGTGGCGAACGATAGCACCGCGCGACGGCACAAGAAATGGCAAAGAGAATCATAAAATTTTGAAAACAGCGCTGTTAACGCATGATATCAAATTGCTGCGTTGCAATATTATGGGACGGCTGTACTTGATCTTATCACATCGCGTTTCTCGACATATTATTGATAGATTTTCAATTTTTCGCGATTGCGTGGATTCGGGTTGGCTGTTGAATCTACTTCCAGGATATGAATTCAATCGCGCCGCATATTCATGGAGAGTTGAAAATTTTCCCCTGGCTAGAAATAATGGAAACTGACTTTCATAAAAATTGAAGGTAGTAATTAAAAGAAACTACTGCTACTTTTGCGTGTCCTCTGCAACGCTCTGGCGGGCTGCTGTAAAATTACCAGCGTAGCCTTGAGGTGTATCTCGTCGCCGAGACGGAAGCTGATCTCAACGCCCAAACTGCCGTCCTTCGCCAATTCGGTGTTGCCGGTGCCACGGATGGGGCTATCTCGTCGCAGCTCTTGAGATCGAAAAAGATGATGCTGGAACTGGTTTCGCAATTCAGGCCTGCCTGGAGCGCATCAAAAATCATTTCGCGGAGACCGTTTGCATCGAAGCGGATGTTTTGCCGGAACCCACTCCTTCGGCGACACGCAGATGAACATCGCCACTTAGAGTGCCGATCAAAACTTCGGCTTCCTGGCCCCAAGCCATTGATTTATCTTGGCTCAAGGGAAGTTTTGATCGGCACTCTTATCTGTTGGCGCTTCGTTCGGAAATGGTTCTGTTAGGCGCTCTTACCGCCCGTCCGGGATGCCGTACTTGCGCAGCTTGTTCGCGATCATCGTGTGCGACGTCTGCAGACGGGCGGCCAGCTTGCGGCTGGAGGGGAACCGCGGGTAAAGGCGGCGTAGGAGCGTGCGCTCGAACCCTTCCACCGCGCTCTCCCAGCTTCCGGCCTCGGCGGAGTCCGTTCCATCGTCCGGCGCCATGCGCGCGCCGGCAAGATCCAGGTCGGCGGCGTCGAGCCAGGCGCCATCGGTCATGGTCACCGCGCGGAAGATGACGTTCTCCAACTGGCGGACGTTGCCGGGCCAGGGGTTGGCGAGCAGGGCGGCGCTGGCCGAGACGGTCAGGCGGCAAGGCGGGCGGCGGGCCTGGGCGCAGGCGCGGGCGATGAAGTGCCGGGCCAGCAACAGGATGTCCTCTCCACGCTCGCGCAGGGGCGGGACGTGGACGGTCAGAACGTTCAGGCGGTAGAACAGATCCTCGCGGAAGCTGTGCTGGGTCACCATGGCGTCCAGGTCGCGGTGGGTCGCACTGACCACGCGCACGTCCACGGTCTGCTCCCGGTCACCGCCGACGCGGCGGAATCGGCCGTCGTTCAGGAAGCGCAGCAGCTTCGCCTGGAGGTACGGCGACATCTCCCCGATCTCGTCCAGGAAGACGGTGCCGCCGTGGGCGAGTTCCAGCAGGCCCGGCTTGCCGCCGCGTTGCGCCCCGGTGAAGGCGCCGGGGGCGTAGCCGAACAGTTCGCTCTCCGCGAGGTTTTCCGGCACGGCGGCGCAGTTCAGCGCCAGAAAGGGCTTGTCGCGGCGCGGGCTGGCGCGGTGGCAGGCGTGGGCGATCAGTTCCTTGCCGGTGCCGGTCTCGCCCAGGATCAGCAGGGGTGCGTCCACCGCGGCGACGCGCGCGGCGCGGGCCTTCAGGGCGCGGATGGGGGGCGACTCGCCGAGGATGCGGTCGAAACCGCCCTCGTCGAAATGTTGCAGGGCGTTCAGACGCTCGCCCAGGCGGCTGGGTGCGAACAGCGTCACCACGCCGCCGGCCGGGCGGCCATCCTCCACAATGGGGGTGGCGTCCAGCAGGAAGGGCTGGCCGTTCAGCATCACCTCCTGCCCCGGCAGGCGGAATCCGTTGTCCATCAGCACGTCGGTCAGCTCCGGATCGCCGAACAGCCGGCCGAAGTCAGCGCCGGTCAGGTCAGCTTCGGAGCGGCCGGCGACGCCCGCCGCCGCCTCGTTCGCCACGACGATGCGGCCGGCCCGGTCCAGCGCCAGCACGGGATCGGGCAGGGCGGCCAGCAGGGCGTCCAGATGCAGGCGCCGCCGCGTGCCGGGCAGGATGTCGATGGGGGTGACCGATTGGACGCCCTGGACCGCACGCAGCGCGGCGTCGAGCGGGGCGAGGGACTGCGCGTCCAGTTCCGGCGCGTCGATGTGGATGTGCGGCGGGTCCACCTCCACCGCGACGACGTTCAGCCGCCGCTTGGCGAGCACCGCCAGGATCTCGTGGGCAATGCCGACCCGGTCGGCGAACAGAACGTCGATGCGCATGGAACCGCCTCCATAACAGAGCGGCAGAATACCGCGCGGTGGAGGTGTGTAAACAAAAATGTACGCTGTAACGAAACGCATACATATGGATCAATGCATTGATACGTATGGATTTAGAATCGCTTCATTCGTATGGGTTTGTGTGCAGTGTAACGAAATGTTTACGGAATGAGTGGTGAGGCTGGGCGGCAACTCCAGAGTTTCCGCGGCTTCCGGCGGTTGGCATCCGGATTGCTCATGGAAGGACAAACGAACCAGCCATCTCGGGAGCCATCCATGCGCGTCATCGTCCTCGGCAGCGGCGTCATCGGCGTGTCCACCGCCTATTACCTGGCAAAGGCCGGGCATGAGGTGACCGTGGTGGATCGGCAGGCCGGTCCGGCGCTGGAGACCAGCTACGCCAACGCGGGCGAGGTGTCGCCGGGCTATTCCGCGCCCTGGGCGGCGCCGGGCCTGATGGTGAAGGCCGTCAAGTGGATGCTGATGAAGCATTCCCCGCTGGTGATCCGGCCGAAGCTGGATCCGGCCATGTGGTCGTGGATGCTGAAGCTGCTCGCCAACGCCAACGAGCGCTCCTATGAGATCAACAAGGGCCGCATGGTGCGGCTGGCCGAATACAGCCGCGATTGCCTGAAGTCCCTGCGCGACGAGACCGGCATCCGCTATGACGAGCGGGCCAAGGGCACGCTCCAGGTCTTCCGCACGCAGAAGCAGGTGGACGCCGCCGCCACGGACATGGCCGTGCTGGACCGCTTCAACGTTCCCTATGAACTGCTGGACGTCGACGGCTGCGCCCGCTTCGAGCCGGCGCTGGGGCTGGTGAAGGAGAAGATCGTCGGCGGCCTGCTGCTGCCGGGCGACGAGACCGGCGACTGCTTCCGCTTCACCAACGCGCTGGCGGCCCTGGCGGCCGAGTTGGGCGTGGAGTTCCGCTACAACGTCGGTATCAGGAAGCTGGAAAGCGACGGCCGCCGCGTGACCGGCGTGGTGACCGACGCCGGGACGCTGACCGCGGACGCCTATGTGGTGGCGCTGGGCAGCTATTCCCCGATGCTGGTGAAGCCCTTCGGCCTGAACCTGCCGGTCTACCCGGTGAAGGGCTACTCGCTGACCATTCCCATCATCAACGCGGCCGGCGCGCCGGAATCCACGGTGATGGACGAAACGCACAAGGTCGCGGTGACCCGTCTCGGCGACCGCATCCGCGTGGGCGGCACGGCGGAGTTGACCGGGTTCGACCTGACGCTGCGTCCGGGCCGGCGCGGGCCGCTGGACCATGTGGTCAGCGACCTGTTCCCGACGGGCGGCGATCTGGCGAAGGCGGAGTTCTGGACCGGTCTGCGCCCCAACACGCCGGACGGCACGCCCATCGTCGGCCCGACGCCGGTGCGCAACCTGTTCCTGAACACCGGTCACGGCACGCTGGGCTGGACCATGGCGGCCGGCTCCGGCCGGGTCGTCGCGGATGTGGTCGGCGGCCGCAAGACCGAGATCGACATGAACGGCCTGACCGTGGAACGCTATGGCCGCCCCGCGGCGGCCGTGGCCGGCGGTGGCGCTGCCGTCGGCGGCGTTCCGCGCCCGACCGCCTGAAGCCTGACCGCCTGAGTTCGGCCCGAAGTCTTGTGACGGGAGACCGTGCCGGCTGTTCTCGCCGGCATGGACGGTCTTATCCAGGAACCCTGGCCCACCACCGAAGCCGACGCCCGCGCCATGCAGGAGCGGTTGCGCCGGCTGGTGGTGACGCGCGACGACCTGCCGCCGCTGCGCCGCATCGCCGCCGTTGATGCCCATTTCAGCGAGGAGCGCGGCCTGACCTGGGCCGCCGTGGCGGAAATGGACGTGGACAGCCTGGAACTGACGCGCAGCGTTCTGCTCAACCAGCCCACCCGCTTTCCCTACATCCCCGGCCTGCTGTCCTTCCGCGAGGCCCCGGCCATGGTGGAGGCCATCGGCCTGCTGCCGGAGCCGCCGGACCTGCTGGTCATCGATGGGCAGGGGACGGCGCATCCGCGCCGCTTCGGGCTGGCCTGTCACGTCGGCGTGCTGACCGGCCTGCCGGCCATCGGTGTCGCCAAGTCGCGGCTGGTCGGGCGGTGCGAGGATTTGGCGCCGGAGCGCGGCTCCCGTGCGCTGCTCTGGCACCGGAAGGAGGTCGTCGGGGCGGCGCTGCGCACCCGCGACGGCACCAACCCGCTGTTCGTATCGCCCGGCCACCGGATCAGCCTGGAAACCTGCATCGACCTTGTCCTGCGCTTCGCCCCGCGCTGGCGCCTGCCGGAACCGATCCGGCTGGCCGACGCCGTATCGCGCATGCACGGCTGAGCGTCAGGACGCCAGCACCACCGAAGCCAGCACCGCCGACGCCAGATGGGGC
>JAEZPL010000223.1 GCA_023413605.1 Pseudomonadota bacterium | reverse complement strand
TCCGGATCGCCTCCACTTCCGGCACGATGAAGTCCGGCCGGTGCTTGGCGATGGCCGCCCTCAGGGCGTCGGCGTCGAGCATGGAGAACACCTCGGCCGCATCCGCCACCTGCATCGCGGGGGCGTTGGCATAGCTGTCGCAGGCGACGACCTCGCAGCCGAGGCGCTTCGCCGCGATGACGAACTCCTTGCCGAGTTCTCCCGAGCCAAGAAGAAGGATTCTGGCCGTAAACATGCGCGAACTCCCGTGACGGCACCCGATCAACCGTGCCGATGCGTCTGAAACGATCCGGGGCGGCATCCCCGGAGCGACGAGCCTAGAACATCAATGCACTCACGGAATTTGGCAACCCCGCAGGGCACCGGCGGCGCCGGGGAAATGGCCCAGGAGGCGGAAGCCCGGGCCATAAGCGAACAGCCGGTCCTATCACGCGCCCTGCTGCTTGATCCGCTTGCCGATGGCGCACTGGACCCGCTGCAACAGGTACTTGGGATGTTCGTTGACCCACTTGGCGCCTTCGATCTGGCCGGCGATGGGGCAGCTGGACATGGTCAGGGGTTGGTCGTCCGGCATCACGGGGCTGACGGTCTGGCACTGGGTGGGATCGGACGCCAGACAGAAGATCATCGACAGGGTAACGAGCATCGAACACTCCAACGTGCAAAAATACAGCTGCGCCGAGGCGCGCACGGACCAATCACGCAAGCGCCGTGCCATCGTCGTTCGGGAGCAGAATGGTGGTGCGCTGGCTGTCTTGAGAATGAGCCAAGCCACACGTTCGCCCATTCATTAGGCATCAAAGGTTAATGATGCATAAACGAGAGCAGGGTCATCAACCGGACATCAAAGTTGGTAACCCGCATTACGGCAAACGTATAATGGCCTCTTCGCGGTAACGTAGTCTTCATCAGCCTCCAGATGTTGAGGTCACAACATGGAAGAACGATCTTTGGATGTGGACGCTTTTGTCGCGTCTTCATCTCAGGGCACTCCTTCGCTTGACGCGACGGAGGAATGTTCACCGTGTTGCGACGCCGTCAGGCTTCTGACCTACTCCTTCGAAGACATCCATGGGTATGACGGCATCGTATTGCTGCGCGGCATTGCGGTCCGCCTTCATGGCGGGGTGGAGATGCAGGGCGTGGTCCATGTCGCCTATTTGCCCGACCGTCGCGTGGTCGGCATATCCAAGCTGGCCCGTCTCGTGGACGCCAACGCTTGCCACTGCCAAAGCCAGGAGCGTCTGACGGTCCGGATCGCGGGCGACATCGCGTCCGTGTTGCGGCCTCGCGGCGTCGGCGTGGTGGTCGAGATGGCGCACGGCGGACTCCACGGCAGCTCCCTCGGCGGCTCCCTTGGCGGCCCGCTCGTCACCACGAGCCGCATGCTCGGCGCATTCCGCACGGATCCCGACCTGCGCGGCGAATTCCGCAGCCTGATCCGCTGTTGGAAGGCCGTTGACCGCATCCGCTGAAGGCATCGCACCATGCCGTTTCAAGAGGGGTCGATTTACGCACGTCCGCTCGGCTTCGCGCCGGCCAGCCTGTCGATGCCGGGCGCCCGCCCGCTGGCGGGAGGGTGGCTGTGCTTCGACCGGTGCGAGGTGGTTCGCCGATCCGGCGGCGCGCTGGAGCGGAGGCTGCTGGCGCTGAACGCCCCGCACTTCGACCGGCCGGACCTGTCGGCCCTACTGAACCGCCTGTCCGCGCCGCGGTCGGCCTTTGCCGGGCTGTCGCTGGACCGGCCCCGCATCATGGGAATCCTCAACGTCACGCCGGACAGCTTTTCCGATGGTGGCCGGCATCTGGACGAGGACCGCGCCGTCGAGCATGGCCTGGCCATGATGCGCGACGGCGCGGACATCATCGACATCGGCGCGGAATCCACACGCCCCGGCGCACAACCGGTTCCGGCGGAAGAGCAGATGCGCCGAGCCATCCCCGTGGTCGGCCGGCTGGCGCGGCACGGAGCGGTCGTTTCCATGGACACCCGCAGCGCCGCCGTCATGCGCGCGGCCCTGGCCGCCGGGGCGCGTATCCTCAACGACGTGTCGGCCCTGACGCACGACCCGGATTCCCTCGGCGTCGCGGCGGCCTCCACGGCCGGCGTGGTCCTGATGCACATGCGCGGCGCCCCGGAGACCATGAACACGGCGCCCGCCTACGCGGACCCCGCGCTGGATGTCTTCGACGAACTCGAACAGCGCGTGCAGGCCTGCGAAACCGCGGGCATTCCGCGGGGGCGTCTTCTCGTCGATCCGGGGATCGGTTTCGCCAAGAGGATGACGCACGGCGCGGCCATCGCCCGCGCGCTGTCCCTGTTTCACGGCACGGGGTGCGGCGTGATGGTGGGCTTTTCACGCAAGGGCCTGATCGCGCGCTGGGCGAAGGAGGTGGAGCCCGGGGCCCGGCTTCCCGGCTCGCTCGCCGCGGCGTTGCTGGCCTTCTCACAGGGCGTGCAGGTCGTGCGCGTCCACGACGTCGCCGCGACGGCCCAGGCCCGGGATGTCTGGGAAGCGCTGTCGCCGGCCTGACTGTCTTGGAGCCCTCAGGCGGAGGGCTGTTCGCACTGCCAGCGCCGGACATTCCAGTTGGGGTGGTCGATCAGCCACTTCACGACATGGACATACCCGTCGCGCGCGCAGGCGGTCGCGTTGGAAAACCGCTCGATGGACGGGGGGCGCTCAACCGAACATTGATCCGGCTGCATCGCGAGGCAGACCACCAGAACCAGTTCAAACATGGGTCACCATCTTCTCAAAATGGTTGCGATCGATTCGGAATCAGCTCTCATCAGCAGCCAAGAATCCGGCACGTCCCACTCTCAACAGGAGGATTTGAAATCCGCCCACCTCATATTCCAACAGCGCAGAAAGCTCCGCGCCGGAATAAATAATGCTGCATCGCAGCAATACTCTTTGCTCAGCGCGGTACTGCGAAGAAAATGTCAATGAAATCTTCCATAATTTTATACTCTTGGAGTCATTGATATACCTCCTATTCGTGATCAAAGGCGACGCAAACCGGCATAACGGCCTCAGGCCGCGATTTCTATTTCGGCCGAGCCTTGACGGCATGGTGGTTCCAAGATAGCATTAAGTCCTAATTTGGCGCTTGGCATTCTGAGCTTTTCAGCCGGAATAGGTTTGTTTGCGCCTGAATACCGTCATGCATTCAGTCCCACGCTCATACAGTCGAACCCATTGGTTTTGGGGTAACGATAAGCGCCAGTACGGGAGGAAGCGTCATGAAGGTTTTGTCGCGTTGGCTTCTGGTGTCAGCCGCTGTCTTCGCAGCCGGGTCCGCTTATGCGAACGACAGCACTTTGAAGAATCAGGCGAACCCGAACAACTGGGCTTCACAGCTGGGAAACTACGCGGGGCAACGTTACAGCCCTCTGGATCAGATCAACACAAACAACGTCAAGGATCTCCAGGTTGCGTGGAGCTTCTCGACTGGCGTTCTGCGCGGCCATGAAGGCGGACCGATTGTCGTCGGCGACGTGATGTACATTCACACCCCGTTCCCGAACAAGGTCTTTGCGCTGGATCTGAACAATCCGGGGCGCGTGATCTGGAAATACGAATCGGTCCAGGACCCCTCCGTCATTCCCATCATGTGCTGCGACACGGTCAACCGTGGCGTCGCGGTCGCCGATGGAAAGGTTTTCCTGGCGCAGGCGGACAACACGCTGGTGGCGCTCGACGCGAAGACCGGCAAGGAACTGTGGAAGGCGAAGAACGGCGACCACACCAAGGGCGAATCCCTGACCGCGGCTCCGCTGGTCGTCAAGGACAAGGTCCTGGTTGGCATCAGCGGCGGCGAGTTCGGCGTGCGCGGCCACCTGACCGCCTACGACATGAACACCGGCAAGATGGCGTGGCGGGCCTACTCGACCGGTCCGGACACGGACGTGAAGATCGATCCCCAGAAAACCATGATGATGGGCAAGCCCATCGGACAGAAGGATCTCGGCGTCTCCACATGGCCGGGCGAGGAATGGAAACGGGGCGGCGGCACCACCTGGGGTTGGTACACTTATGACCCCGACCTGAACCTCGTCTATTACGGCACCGGCAACCCCGGCACCTGGAACCCCGTGCAGCGCGCCGTCGACAAGGACCGCAACAAGAGCGACAACAAGTGGTCGATGACCATTTTCGCCCGCGATCCCGACACCGGCGAAGCGAAGTGGGTGTATCAGAAGACTCCGTTCGACGAATGGGACTTCGACGGCGTCAATGAAAACATCCTGGCCGACATTCCTGTGAACGGCCAGCCGCGCAAGGTCCTCGTCAACTTCGACCGCAACGGCTTCGCCTACACCATCGACCGGACAAACGGCGAACTGCTCGTCGCGCAGAAATTCGATCCGACGGTCAACTGGGCGACCGAAGTCGACATGACGACCGGCCGGCCGAAGGTCGTCGACAAGTACAGCACTTTCGCCAACGGCGAAGACAAGAACACTACCGCGGTCTGCCCGGCGGCGCTGGGCACCAAGGACCAGCAGCCGGCGTCCTTCTCGCCGGACACCGGCCTGTTCTACGTGCCGACCAACCACATCTGCATGGATTACGAGCCGTTCTCGGTGGCCTACACCGCCGGCCAGGCCTATGTCGGCTCGACCGTGTCCATGTACCCGACGCCGAATTCGCACGGCGGCATGGGCAACTTCATCGCCTGGGATGCGGGGACCGGCAAGATCGTCTGGTCGCGGCCCGAGCGGTTCGCGGTGTGGAGCGGCGCGTTGTCCACCAAGGGCGGCGTTGCGTTCTACGGCACGCTGGAAGGCTATCTCGTCGCGGTCGACATGAAGGACGGCAAGGAACTGTACCGGTTCAAGACCCCGTCCGGCATCATCGGCAACGTCAACACCTACACGCACAACGGCAAGCAGTATGTGGCGGTGCTGTCGGGCGTCGGCGGCTGGGCGGGCATCGGTCTCGCCGCGGGCCTGACGCAGGACACCGGGGCCGCGGCCTGGCACCAGGCGGTCCATCCGGGCCATGCCGAGGGAACGGGGGTCGCAACCGCGGGCCTCGGGGCTGTCGGCGCCCATCAGTCGCTGGGTGAGTACACCCAGCTCGGCGGGGTTCTGACGGTGTTCCAGGTTCCGGATCAGAAGTGACCGAACGACAAGGCCCCGGTGCTGAACAGGCACCGGGGCTTTCGCTTTTCAGACTGCACCGATCCGGTGAACGGAAACCGGACACGGAATGTTCGCCATCAGGACCGGCCTTTCACGCGCGCTCCGTCAGGAACAGCACGGGAGGCGGCGCGGGAGCCGGAAGGGAATCCCACGCACATGAAAAAACACATTGGCTTGTTGAGCGGCCTGCTGATGATGGGGCTTGGGGCTGGCGTCGGCATCGCCGTCGCCCAGACGGCGGAGGATGCACCGGTCAACCCCGACGGAATGCCGACCTACATCGTCAAGGACGGGCAGGTGGACAAG
>JAEZPL010000213.1 GCA_023413605.1 Pseudomonadota bacterium | reverse complement strand
TCTACATGGTCGACGGGCGAATTCTCGACATCGGCCCCCTGCCCGACCTGATCCGGCGGCAGCCGCGCTTCCGCGCCCTGTGGGAGCAAGCCACCGCCGAGCAGCATGATCGAGAGGCCGAGCCTATCGATTCGATAGAGACGACCGAATCAATCCGATGAATATCCTCCGCTATCATGCAGGCGATCCAAAGTCCTTCGGAGGAGACAGCGATGCGCCGATCCATGATGGAACTGATGAGCGAGCTGGAACGGCATGGCGTGCGGCTGCTGCCGGGCGGGCGGCTCGTCGTGACGGGCGACGCGCCGCCGGGCCTGCTGATGCGCGCCCACCGCAACCGCCGCGCCCTGACCGCCGCGCTGCGCGGGCCGCGGGGTTGATCACCTTTGCTTGACGGCGCCGGATCGGTTGTTGTTCATGCCGACCCGGATCCCCACGTCCTTATCAGCACCCACGTCCCTATCAGCAAGTGTGCGCCCAACCAGGAGAGTGCTTGTGACGATCCAGCTGACCACCCTCGCCAACGGCTTCCGCGTGCTGACCGACCATCTGCCCCACCTCGGCACGATCACCAGCGGCGTCTGGGTCGGCGTGGGCGCGCGCAACGAGCGGCCGGAGGTGAACGGCATCTCCCACTTCCTGGAACACATGATCTTCAAGGGCACGAAAAGCCGCGACGCGCTGGCCATCGCGCTGGAGATCGAGAACCGGGGCGGCGAGTTCAACGCCTACACCGACTATGACGTCACCGCCTACTACACGCAGATGGCGGCCAAGCATGTCGACACCTCGTGCGAGATCATCGGCGACATCGTGCTGAACTCCGTCTTCCCGCAGGAGGAATTGGAGAAGGAGCGCGGCGTGGTGATCCAGGAAATCGGCCGCTACGCCGACGAGCCTGAGGACGTGGTCTACGAGGCGCTGCGCCGCACCGCCTTCGAAGGCCAGGCGCTGGGCCGCCCGATCCTGGGCCCGCGCGAGAACGTCGCCGGCTTCGGGCGCGAGCATCTGTTCGACTACGTCGCCCATTACGACCCGCGGCGCATGGTCTACGTCGTGTCGGGCAACGTCGATCACGACACGGTGGTGCGCCGGGCGGAGGCCCTGTTCGGCCACCTGACCGCCAAGGACCAGCCCTTCCAGGAGGCCGTCGCCAACAAGGGCGGCGCCGCCCTGCTGCCGCGCGAGGCGGAGCAGGTGCATTTCATGGCGGCTTTCCCCGGCGTCGGCTCGGAGGATCCGGGCAGCTACGCGCTGCGCCACCTCGCCAACATCCTCGGCGGCGGCATGACGTCCCGCCTGTTCCAGGAGATCCGTGAAAAGCGCGGGCTGGTCTATTCGGTCTACGCCACGCCGATCCAGTATGCGGACGGCGGCGCCCTGGGCTTCTACGCCGGCACCGGCCCGGAGGAGGTCGCCGAACTCGTCCCCGTCTTCTTCGAGGAACTGCGCAAGGTCCAGGACGGCATCACCGCCGCGGAGTTGGAGCGGTCGAAGGAGCAGATGCGCTTCTCCGTCGGCAAGTCGCTGGAATCGACCATGCGCCGCGCGGACCGTTTCGCCCGCACGCTGCTGCGCACCGGCGAGATCCGCACCATCGAGCAGATCTTCGACCGCATCGACTCCGTCACGCTGGACGACGTGGTGGCGTCCGCCAGCCGCGCCTTCGCCGGCCCGATGGCCGTCTCGGCCGTGGGTGTGCTCGACCACCTGCCGACCTACGACGACATGCAGGGCCTGCTGAAGGCGGCGTGATCCAACGCCAGAAAGGCCCTTCTCCCAGGACAGGAGAAGGGCCTTTTTGCTGGCTTCCGTTTACGCGAGGTCGAGTTTACGCGAGGTCGAAGACCAGCACCTCCGCGCCGGTCTCGCTGTCCAGCGTCAGCGCCGTTTCGTCGCGCACGGCGGCGCCGTCGCCTTCCTTCAGCAGGACGCCGTTCAGGCGCGCCTGACCGCGGGCCACCTGCACCCAGGCGTGGCGGCCGGGGCGCAGTTCCTGGGTCACCTCGTCGCCCTGCCGCAGCAGCGTGGCGTAGAGATCCACATCCTGGTGGATGGTCACGCTGCCGTCGCGCCCGTCCTTCGAGCCGACGAGCCGCAGGCGGCCCTGCTTCTCCTCCGTCGCGAAGGACTTCTGCTCATAGCCGGGGACCATCCCCTCCCCGTCCGGGATGATCCAGATCTGGAGGAAGTGCACCGGGTCCGTCTTGGACGCGTTGTACTCGCTGTGCCGGATGCCGGAGCCGGCGCTCATGCGCTGCACCTCGCCCGGCTTGATGACCGAGCTGGTGCCCAGCGTGTCCTTGTGCTCCAGCGCGCCGTCCAGCACGTAGGAGATGATCTCCATGTCCGCGTGGCCGTGCGTGGGGAAGCCGGCGCCCGGGATCACCCGATCCTCGTTGATGACGCGCAGCGCGCGGAAGCCCATGTGCGCCGGGTCGTAATAGTGCCCGAACGAGAAGCTGTGCTTGCTGTTCAGCCAGCCCATGTTGACCGCGCCGCGCTCGTCCCGATGGCGAACCGTGATCATGTCCCGTCCTCCTTGTGCCGTGTCCGTTGCGGGCCGTCCGTCTCTCGGTTCGGCTTGGCCCTGGTCTCGGGATGGAATGTGCGCCTGCTGGAGCGAAACAACAATTGGCCGAAGCACGGCTTATCTGTTCCCCATTACGCAACAAACGGCTATCATCGCCGGGCACCCGCCCCCACTACCCGCCGCCCCCACTACCCGCGCCGACGACCCGACCCCATGACCAACGTTTCGACCCTGCTGCTCGCCATGGACCTGACCGGCATCTTCGTGTTCGGGCTGACCGGAGGAACACTGGCCGTGCGGCACAAGCTGGACATCTTCGGCGTGATGGTGCTGTCGCTGGTGACGGCGCTGGCCGGCGGTATCCTGCGCGACCTGCTGATCGGGGCCGTCCCGCCGGCTTCCTTGCAGGACGATCGCTATCTGATCGCGGCTTTGGCGTCCGGGCTGGTCGCCTTCTTCTTCCACCCGCAGATCAACAAGCTGGTGAAGCCGGTGATGGTGCTGGACGCGGCGGGGCTGGGCCTGTTCGCGGTGGCCGGCTGCGGCAAGGCGCTGGCCCACGGGCTCGGCCCC
>JAEZPL010000401.1 GCA_023413605.1 Pseudomonadota bacterium | reverse complement strand
CACCTACGACGTGTCGCGCATGCGCGACACGCTGCGCGACGCCCTGACCTCGAAGGAGAAGGGCCCGAAGGTCATCATCGCGCAGTCCGAATGCATGCTGAACAAGCAGCGCCGGGTGAAGCCGCTGATGCGCCGCCTGATCAAGGAGGGCAAGCGGGTGGTGCGGGAACGCTTCGGCGTCGATCCGGACACCTGCACCGGCGACCATTCCTGCATCCGCCTGTCGGGCTGCCCGTCGCTGTCCATCGCGCCGAACCCCGATCCGCTGCGCCGCGACCCGATCACGCAGGTCCAGAACTCCTGCGTCGGCTGCGGCCTGTGCGGGGAGGTCGCGCACGCCGCCGTGCTCTGCCCGTCCTTCTACCGGGCGCAGCTGATCAGCAACCCGTCCTGGTGGGACCGTTTCCGGCACCGGCTTTCCAGCTGGGTGATCGGACGTCTCCAGGCCCGCATCGAACGACGGTTGGAAAGCCATGCCGCTTGATCTCGACGCGCCGACGGCGCAGGTCAGCCAGGATACCGGAACGCCGGTGCGCGCCATCACCATCGCCGTGGTCGCCATGGGCGGCGAGGGCGGCGGGGTGCTGTCGGACTGGATCGTGGATCTGGCCGAGCACGCCGGCTGCATCGCGCAGAGCACGTCGGTCCCCGGCGTCGCCCAGCGCACCGGCGCCACCATCTATTACATCGAGCTGTTTCCAGAAGCCGCGGCCCGCGCCGCGGGGCGGGAGCCGGTGCTGGCGCTGATGCCCGTGCCGGGCGACGTGGACATCGTCGTCGCGTCGGAGCTGATGGAGGCCGGGCGGGCCGTGCAGCGCGGGCTGGTCACGCCCGACCGCACGACGCTGATCGCCTCCACCCACCGCGTCTATTCGATCCGCGAGCGCACCGCCACGGCCGACGGCCGGGTGGACGCCGACACGCTGATCAAGGCGGGCCAGGACGCGGCCCGGCGCTTCATCCACGCCGACATGGCCCGCGTCGCGGAGAGCACGGGCAGCGTCATCAGCGCCGTGCTGTTCGGCGCGCTGGCCGGCGCCGACGTGCTGCCCTTCACCCGCGCCCAGTTCGAGGAGGCCGTCCGCCGTGGTGGCGTGGGCGTGGAGGCCAGCCTCGCCGCCTTCGCCGCCGGCTACGACATCGGGCGTGGTGGCGGGGTTGCGCTTCCCGACGCGGCGCCGGTTGCGGCTTCCGCCCCCGCGCGGTCTCCGGTGCCGGGGCTGCTGGAGCGCGCCGCCCGCGACTTCCCCGAACCGGCCGTCGCGACGATTCGGGAAGGGGTCAAGCGGCTGGTCGACTACCAGGACCCGGCCTATGCCGAGGAATACCTGGACCGGCTGGCCGGCATCCGCGATCTGGACCGCGCCCATGGGGCGGGGGACGGCCTGTTGTTGGACGAGACGGCGCGGCATCTGGCGCTGTGGATGTCCTACGAGGACACGATCCGCGTCGCCGACCTGAAGATCCGCGCCTCCCGCTTCGCCCGCGTGCGGGACGAGGTTCGGCTCGGCCGCGACCAGCTTCTGGACATCAACGAGTACATGCACCCGCGCGTGGAGGAGATCGCCGACACGCTGCCGGCGTCCTGGGGGCGCTGGCTGCTGGGTTCCGCGACGGCGCGCCGGCTGCTGGCGCCGGTGACGCGCAAGGGGCGGGTGGTGCGGACCTCCTCGCTGCCGGGCTTCCTGATGCTCTACGGCGTCGCGGAGCTTCGGCGCTGGCGGCGCGGCACGCTGCGCTTCCAGACGGAGCACGGACGCCTTGCCCGCTGGCTGGACCTGATCCGCGCCACCGCGCCGGAGGATTACCGGCTGGCCGTGGAGATCGCCAAGACCCAGCGGCTGGTGAAGGGCTATAGCGACACGCACGAGCGCGGCACCCGCAGCTTCGAGCGGCTGATGGCGGCGCTGCCGGCCATCCGCGGCAAGTCGGACCCGGCCGGGTATCTGCGCGTGCTGTGCGACGCGGCGCTGGCCGACGATACCGGGGCCGCGCTGGATCAGGCGTTCGTTGAGGCCGGTTTGACCGAATAACGACTATTGCCCCCTCCCTGACCCTCCCCCGCTTCGCAGGGGAGGGGACTGGGGTGGGATGGGAGGAGCTTGGACATGCTCGACACCCCCGACACCCTGTCGCTGGTCGTGGCCGGCGTGCTGCCCCTGACCGACACGATCAAGGCCTTCCGGCTGCGTCATCCCGATGGCGCGCCGCTGCCGGGCTTCACGGCCGGGGCGCATGTGAAGGTCGCGGTGACGGTGGACGGCGCGCCGCAGTGGAGGCACTACTCGCTGATCAACCTGACGCCCGACCTGTCGGCCATGGAAGCGCCGCAGGAATACCTGATCGCCGTGCGGCGGGAGGATCCGGGGCGCGGCGGCTCCCGCTTCATGCACGAGGCCCTGAAGGAAGGCGGCCGGCTGGCCGTCTCGGCACCGGTCAACAACTTCCCCGTGGACCTGACGCGCGACGGCTCGGTTCTGGTGGCCGGCGGCATTGGCGTGACGCCGATTCTGTCCATGGCGGCGGCGCTGCGCGCGGCGGGCAAGTCCTTCACGCTGCACTACACCGGGCGCAGCCGCCCCCAGCTCTGCTTCGTGCCGGAGATCACGGAGGCGGTCGGGGATTCCCTGCACGTCTACGCCGACGACGAGGCGGATGCCTGTTTCGCGGTCGAGCGCGCGCTGTCGGAGGCGAAGCCGGGCCAACCCGTCTACGTCTGCGGCCCGAAGGGTATGATCGACGCGGTGATCGACGGCGCGCTGGCGCGCGGCTGGGACCGCGGCGACCTGCACTCCGAACTCTTCACCGAAGCGGCGCCGGTGGCCGGCGACCATGCCTTCGACGTGGAACTGGCGCTCAGCAAGCGGACTCTGCACATCCCCGCCGACCGGTCGATCCTGGACGTGCTGATCGATGAGGGGTTGGACCCGCTCTACGACTGCAAGCGCGGGGACTGCGGCGTGTGCTCCTGCCAGGTCATCGCGGGGGAGATCGACCACCGCGACTACTACCTGGACGAGGACGAGAAGGCGAGCGGGACGGTGATGCAGATCTGCGTGTCCCGCGCCAAGGGCGACCGGCTGGTCCTCGATCTGTAACGAAAAAAGCAGGGAGGTGCCTCATGGGCAAGTACCGGGACAATCCGGCGGCGGTCGCGGCCCTCGTGGAGCCTGACCGCGTGCACCGGGACGTCTACATCGACCAGGAACTGTTCGAGCTGGAGATGGAGCATCTCTGGCGCAACACCTGGATCTACGTCGGCCACGACAGCCAGGTGCCCAAGCCCGGCGACTATTACACGACGGAGGTGGCGACCCAGCCGGTCATTTTGGTGCGGCACACCGACGGCTCCGTCCGGGTGCTGATGAACCGCTGCGCGCACAAGGGCGCCAAGCTGGTCACCGACACCTGCGGCAACACCGGCAAGTTCTTCCGCTGCCCCTATCACGCCTGGACCTATAAGACAGACGGCGCCCTGCTGTCGATTCCGCTGAAGAACGGCTACGCCAACACGCGCCTGAAGGAGTGCGAGGCGTCGAAGGGCATGGTCGTGGTGCGCAACGTGCGCAACTACCGCG
>JAEZPL010000123.1 GCA_023413605.1 Pseudomonadota bacterium | reverse complement strand
ATGGCGGCGCGAATCCACCACATGGCGTAGGTCGCCAGCCGGAAGCCGCGGTCGGGGTCGAACCGCTTCACCGCCTGCATCATGCCGACGTTGCCTTCGGAGATCAGTTCGGACAGCGGCAGGCCATACCCGCGGTAGCCCATGGCGATCTTCGCCACGAGACGCAGATGGCTGGTCACCAGCTTGTGGGCGGCCTCCGAATTCTCGTGCTCCTGCCAGCTTTTGGCCAGCATGTATTCCTCTTCGGCCGCAAGCATCGGGAACTTGCGGATTTCCTGGAGGTAGCGCGAGAGATTGCTTTCGGAACTGATGACCGGAACGCTGGATAGTGTCGCCATTCTTGAACCCTCTCCGACGGTCGTTGTTCGTGCCTTCTGCCGGGCACCCGACCGTTCACTGTGCTGCGCCGCGCCTCGAAAAACTGTCCGGCAATGTCCCGGATGGAAGCTTGAGCTTGGGCGGCCGATAACGCGAAGAATAACCGACTTCTGCGCGTGGGTATAGAGGTTTATAGTGATTCTAAGGTGTCGATCAAATGCCGCATATCCGCGGGAAGACCGGTCTGGAAACGCACCGATTCTCCTTTCCTCGGATGCACGAAGGACAGGGCTACGGCGTGCAGCGCCTGTCGTGGAAAGCCAACAAACAGGCTGCGCGGGGGTTCCGGCAGGGCAGAGGCGTGTTTGCCCCCGGCCCGGCCCGCACGCCCCTTTCCGTACAGCGGATCGCCGACGACGGGATGGCCGATATGCGCCATGTGCACACGGATCTGGTGTGTGCGCCCGGTCTCCAGCACGCATTCCACCAGGGACATGGCCGTGCCGAAGGCCTTCACCACGCGATAGCGGGTGGCGGCGTGCTTTCCGCCGCCGGTCACCACGGCCATCTTCTTGCGGTCGGCGGTGCTGCGGCCGATGTTGCCCTCGATCCGGCCTTCCTTGGGGGAGGGCACGCCCCAGACGAGCGCCTGGTAGGTCCGGCTGAGCGACCGGCCGGAGAACTGCTCCGTCAGCGCGTGGTGCGCGCGGTCGTTCTTCGCCACGACCATCAGGCCACTGGTGTCCTTGTCGAGTCGGTGCACGATGCCCGGCCGCTTCACGCCGCCGATGCCCGACAGGCTGTCGCCGCAATGGGCGAGCAGCGCGTTCACCAGCGTGTTGTCCGGGTTGCCGGCGGCGGGATGAACCACCAGGCCGGCGGGCTTGTCGATCCCCAGCACGTCCTCGTCTTCGTAGACCACGTCCAGGGGGATGTCCTGGGCTTCGGGCTGCGCAGGTTCAGCTTCGGGGATGAAAACGTCGAAAGTTTGGCCGAGTTTGACCCGCAGGGAGGGCTCCGTCACCGTCCGCCCGCTTTCGCGCACGCAGCCCTGCTCCAGCAGCGCCTGAACGCGCGAGCGCGACAGGCCGGGCAGTCCCGCCGCGAGAGCCTTGTCGAGCCGTTCGCCGGCGAATTCGGCGGGAACCTCGAAGCTGCGCTGGCCGCCAGCGGCATGTTCATGGTCAGCAGCGTCATGCTTCGCGGCGTTTTGGTTGCTGATCTCGGTGCGCTCGGGCATCGTTCGGCAAAACTCCTTACATTCGCGCGAGAGTGGACCCCAAACCGTGCAGTTCCTCAAGGCACTCGTCGTCATCATGGGCGTGTTGATCATCGCGGGCTTCGCGGTGATCGGCGTCGAACTCTACAAGCGCATGAACGATCCCGACCGCCGGGCCAACACCCAGGCGGAGACCGAACGGGTCGTGACCGGCAAGACGGAGGAGGTCGGGCTCGACCTTCCGGCCGGATCGCGCATGGGTGATCCGGTGGCCGTCGGCAACCGCGTCGTGTTCCGCGTCACCGTGCCGGACGGCGCCGATCGCCTGTTCGTCATCGATCCGCGCTCCGGCGCCATCACCGCCACCGTCACCACCGGTTCCGTCACAACCAGTAAGGCAGCGACCGCCCGATGATCGCCGCACCGATTTACGATTTCCGCAGCGACAACGTCGCCGGCGCCGCGCCCGAAATCGTCAACGCGCTGGCCGCGGCGGCCGTCGGCTCGGCCACCCCCTACGGCGAGGATCCGCTGACCGCCAGCGTCACCCGGCGCCTGTCCGCGATCTTCGAAACGGAGGTCACGGTGTTCCCGGTCGCCACCGGCACGGCGGCGAACGCGCTGGCCCTGGCGGCTCTGGTCCCTCCCTACGGCTCGGTCTACTGCCACGAGGAGAGCCACATCAACGTCGACGAGTGCGGCGCGCCGGAAAATTTCACCGGCGGCGCCAAGCTCGTGCCGCTGGCGGGGGAGGGCGGCAAGCTCACGCCCGAGCCCCTGACGGCGGCGTTGGGCAAGGCCGGCATCGGTGTGGTGCACCGGGTCCAGCCCTCGGCTCTCAGCCTGACGCAGGCGACGGAGGCCGGCACGGTCTACCGCCCGGACGAGGTCGCGGCCCTGGTGGAGGTCGCGCACGCCCACGGCATGGCCGTGCACATGGATGGCGCGCGCTTCGCCAACGCGATCGCCCATCTCGGCTGCACCCCCGCGGAGGTGACCTGGAAGGCCGGTGTGGACGTGCTGGCGCTGGGCGGCACCAAGGGCGGCTGCCTCGCGGCGGAGGCCGTGGTGTTCTTCAACCCGGCGCTGGCCGAGGATTTCGAGTTCCGCCGCAAGCGGGCGGCGCATCTTTTCTCCAAGATGCGCTTCCTGTCGGCGCAGCTCGACGCCTGGCTGGCCGATGACCTGTGGCTGCGCCTCGCCCGTCACGCCAACGCCATGGCCGCCCGTCTGTCCCAGGGCCTCGCCGCGCTGCCGGGGGCGGAACTGGCCCATCCGGTGGAGGCCAACGAGATCTTCGTGCGCCTGCCGGCCCCGGTCGCCGATGGGCTGGAGGCCGCGGGCTTCCGCTTCTACCGCTGGGATGGGACGCTGCTGCGTCTGGTGACCGCCTTCGACACGCCGCAGGCCACCGTGGACGCCTTCCTGAAAATCGCAAAAAACCTGTCAGAAAAGGCTTGATCGGGCAGGGCGGGTTCGCTACAAACCCGCCCACGCCGACGACGCAACGTCGTCAGACGACGAATGACTGTCCCCTTCGTCTAGAGGCCTAGGACACCGCCCTCTCACGGCGGTAACAGGGGTTCGAATCCCCTAGGGGACGCCAATTCGCTGTCTGGCAACAGCGCTTCGCCCGATGAAGGTCCCCTTCGTCTAGAGGCCTAGGACATCGCCCTCTCACGGCGGTAACAGGGGTTCGAATCCCCTAGGGGACGCCATCTTCCGGCACACACGAGCAACGGCCCGCCAATCGGCGGGCCGTCGTCGTTTGGGACTGTCTTACCGCGGTTCACCGGTTCGCGGTCGCGCGTCCCTTGGGGGAGACGCTCAGGTCGGCGACCTCCTCCTGCTTGGCGGCCGCTAGGCCGGCGGAGCGGACGATGTTCGAATCGTGGGGATGGCGGCGGCGCGGGTAGACGCTCTGCACCTTCACCACATAGTCCTGAGTCTCGCGGTAGGGCGGGATCCCCTTGTATTGCAGCACAGCGCCTTCCCCGGCGTTGTAGCCGGCCAGCGCAAGCGTCACGTTGCCGTCGAAGTAGGCCAGCAGCCAGCGCAGGTACTTCATGCCGCCGCGCAGATTCTGCTCCGGGTCGAAGGGCTTGGTGACGCCGAACCGCTCCGCCGTTTCGGGGATCAACTGCATCAGTCCCATGGCGTTCTTGTTCGACACCACGTCCACGCGGTAACCCGATTCCACCGCGATCACCGCCAGCACCAACTCGGGGTCGAGCCCGTAGGTCGGGGCGATCTTGTGGACCATGTTCCGGATTTCCTTGGGCGGCGTGCGGATCACGCCCCAGCGGACGCTCGGCGGCTCGCAACGGTCCGGCATCTTGGACTTGCCGTTCGACGCGCGCGCGTAGCGTTGCGATTCCTCGTGGCCGAGGGATGCGGCACGGCGCATCCACGATCGGCCCAGCTCGTCGTCCCGTGCCACGGTGCCCTTGCCGGCCATGTGCATCCGCCCGGCCCGGTAGGCGGCCTCCGCGTAATCCTGCCGCGCCGCGCGGCAATAGAGCGACAGGGCCAGCCGTTCGTCGCGGTTGACCCCGTTGCCGGCTTCGTACCGCAGGCCCAACTCATACTGGGCGCGTGCGCTGCCCTTGCTGGCGAGCGCCTCCAGCGCGCGCACCGTATGGTCCGGCTTGCCGGCCGGTGTCGCCGACGCGGCGGACGGAACCATGATCGGGGCGCCGAAGAGAAGGGCTGCTGCCACCAGGGAGCGTTTGCGCCGGGCACGCCCGTTCGGGGAAATCTTATGCTCTTTGGGTGTATGCGGGAAGATTGCCCCGCTAGGTCCATTGTCGGATTGTTCCCCAAAGGCCCGAAGATGTATGTTCCACTTCAGGCGGGAAAGCAGCGCCGAAAGAAACAGAATATCTGCTACGGGACGGAAACGCCTACGAAAGGATAAGGAAGAACCGCTATTGGCGGCCTCAGGGAGGGGTGAATACCACGGTTCATCGCAGGCAATCCGCCTGGCACTCCCGCAAAAGATATTACGGGCCGTCTGGTTTACTCCAGCCGGCCTTTTTCTTTTGGGCAAAGTCATGAAGCCTCCCGAATGTGCGGGATCAATACGTTCCTCGCCAGTAAAGGTTCCGGGCGCATTTGGGCGATGCGTGGCATGTTTGAGGTAATCATGCCAAACTGTATGAGAACCTAGCCTTTTTCCCAACTGGCAGCCCGTCCGCTTGCCCATTACGTACTGAAGGGCCAGCGATTGTCTTTGGGAAATCCGGTGATCCCCCGGGCGCATTCGGCGCAAATCGGGGCCGGACTGATGCTTCAGGCGTTTCTGGTGCGCTTGTGGCTTTCGGTACTTAGGGAGGCAGCGTTCCACCGATGGCGAACCACGTCGCGAGTTCCCTGCGCCGTTCGGCGTGTGACCCCGCGTCGCTCGATTCCGTCGCGCTCAATCCGGTGATCGCCGGGCCACGCGTGGAGGAGGACGAGCTGGACGTCGGGGCCGAAGCCGAGGATTGCGCGGAGGTCGACGCGGAAGGTCCCGGCGCTCCGCCGGCACCGCCCGATCCGACGGTCATCGCCCAGATCGAAGCGGAGATTCCCCGCCTGCGCCGGTTTGCACGCGCCATGGTGCGCGATGCCACGCTGGCCGACGATCTTGTCCAGGAGTGTCTGGAGCGCGCCTTGTCCCGCCTGCATCTGTGGCGGCCGGGAAGCAACCTGCGCGCGTGGCTTTTCACGATTCTGCGAAACCTGCACATCAATGGCATCCGCCGCCGTCAGGCGGTGGTGGACATCGATGGAGAGGGGCAGGCCAGCATCGGCGCCGCCCATGGCGGCCAGTTCGTGCGGTTGGAACTGCGCGACCTGAAACGTGCCCTTGGCATGTTGCCGACCGAGCAGCGCGAGGTCGTGCTGCTGATCGGCCTGGAAGGCATTTCCTATGGCGAGGCGGCCGACATCCTCGGCATCTCCATCGGCACGGTGAAATCCCGCCTGTCGCGCGGGCGGCGCGCCCTGCGCCAGCTGATGGAAGGCCGCACGCCGGGGTCGGACGACGACGACTGAGCAAGCGGCGCCTAACCAAGCGGTGACTGGCCAAGCGGTGACTGGCCAAGCGGTCGCCCGCCATTTTCCCCACATGATCCGCACATAAGAAGCCGGCAACGCTCGGGGGGAGCGTTGCCGGCAGGTGCGAGGCTAACATCGAGAGGCTTAGGGGTACTCGCGCACCCGGTCCACAGAGACGGACGGACCGCGTGCCGGCGCCATGCGGGGGAAGCCACCCGTTCCGTGAGGCCGGAACAGGTGCTGGGTCTAGCGGCGCCTGACCAGGCCCAGAATCAAGCTCGCAGCGAACAAGACCAAAAACAGGAAGAACAGGATCTGCGCAATGCCGGAAGAGGCCGATGCGATCCCGCCGAAACCAAGGGCGCCGGCAACCAGCGCGATCACGAAGAAAACCAGTGCCCAATAGAGCATCCTACCCTCCCTCGCTCGGCCCGAAGCGTGCAACGGCTCGTCCGACGCGCAGTCTGATGAACGGGCTACTCTGTGAAGAGCGATTTGTACTGTCCTGAACACTGTACAATGCGGAAGGTTCCCGGCCATGCCCGGCGCAAAGAACTTTTCTTGGGTAGGGCGGGTTCCAAACGGATAGTCCCGATTCCGATACCAGGAACGGCCACAAACACGGCCACAAGGACGGCTTGAGCGGAACAAGAATGCCCGACGCCCTGTTGTCAGGGTTGAATGGCCTGTGCCGTGAAGGCGTGGGCGCACGGCGCTGCGCCAGTTCCCAGGCGGAACAGCGCTCGTTTCGCGAGGAGAGGAATGCCATGAACATGAAGCTTTCTCTGGCCGTGATGGCGGCGACTCTGGCGGCGGCCCCAACGGCGATGGCCCAGACCTACGGCAACACCTATCAGAACGACGCCTCCCGTTCGGGATACGAGCGCTCCAGCCCCTCGGGCCTGCCGACCACCAGCCCGCAGGTCCGCAGCCTTCCCGGTGAGCAGCCGGATCCGTGGGAAGCCAACCGGACGACGGGCACGCAGTCCTGGAATTCTCCCTCCCAGGGTAACAGCGGCAGTTCCATGGGCCCCAACGACCGCTTGCCCGCTTACGGGAACACCTATGGGACGCCCACCAACCCCGGCAACCAGCGCGCCGTGACGGGCTCCTCTACGACCGGCACCACGGGGGCGTATGACCGTTCCCCTGCCTATGGGAACACCTACGGCACGGAATCAAACCGGCAGGGCATGTCGGGCACCGCGGCGGTGCCTGGCGATATGGGTCCTTATGATCGATCGCCCGCTTATGGAAACACCTATGGAACGCCCACCAACCAGCGCGCCATGAGCGGTTCGTCCGTGCCGGGTCCGACGATGTCGAGCCCGAGCGGGACCGCAGGCTCCACCGGGACCATGGGCTCCACGGGCTCCATGGGTTCGACCGGCGACATGCAGGGCAACCGCCAGGTTCTGATGAACGTCAATCCGGCCCAGCAGGAACGGGCCGGCCGTGGTCAGACCAAGACGGAGTTGATGCAGACCACGCTGCTGAACAACTTCAGCGCGGCGGGCTTCACAGCGGTGCGGGATTTCCGCAAGCAGGGCCAGAACTACGTCGCCGAGGCCCAGGACCAGAACGGCAACTGGAGCATGGTGGAGCTTGACCCGCGCACCGGCACCATCTCGTCCATCCGCTGAGGGCAGAAAACACGTCACTCCATCAGGCGTGACCAGGTGCCGGCGAGGCGACCGAAGCCCGCCGGTACCGCGGTGTCGTACAGGGGCAGCGGCTGGTGCAGCCGTTGCCCCGCATCGCGGCCGAGCGTCCGCACGGCCACCTCCGTGTTTCCGCCCACCGGCAGCAGGCCGGACGGGCCGAAGGGCACCACCAGCGCGATTCCCTGTTCCAGACGCCCGCCCAACCGGCTCTGCCCGCCCGCCGGGCCTTCTGTCCAGGTCAGATGGGCGGACAGGCGGATACCGCCGTCGAAGGCGCGCATCAGTTCCACGGTGCCGCCCCAATCGCCACCCAGATAGCGGCCCAGCCGAAGCACGCTCGTCGTTGCGGCTCCCGGCGCTTCCCAATAGAGGCTGGCGTGGCCGCTCGTGCGACCGCTGTCCGGAGTGATCCGCAGCAGGTCGCCCGGTGGACGCTTCCACACCCGGTTCAGATCCAGCCCCGCCGCCCAGCGCGCTTCCAGCGGCTGGTACAGCGCCTCGCCGCCGAAGCCGCCGAACATTTCCTCGAAATGGCCGATGGACAGCCGTGTCGCCCATCCTGGCGCGGGCCGAATGACCCACGCGCCGTACAGCCGCTCCACCTCCAGCCGTTGCTGCGCGTAGAGCGGCAGGTCGCTGCGCACGGGCCTTTCGGCGGGGATTGCGTTGGTGTCCAGAAGCTCCAGGTTGTCCAGCATGTTGAAGCGCAGCCCGACGCCGAGCACGAGGCCGCGGGCCGGCTCCGCCGTCAGGCGGGCATCGGTGTAGGTGCGCTGGACCAATGGCGCGCCCTGCTCGAACAGGCTGACCTCCGCCGTGGGGTGCAGGGTGAGCGACAGGCGCATCGGCCAGTCTGGCGGTGGGCCGGTGGTGGCATCGACCCGGGTGGTGCGCCAAATCTCCTCCGCGCTGCCGCGCTTGTTGGCGGCGCGCTCCACATCGCGGCGCAGCAGGGTGACGGCCACGCCGTCCAGCCCGGCGTTGCCGGTCGCGACGGTCAGCCACTCCACCTCCGCCGGGGTCGTATCGGCGAGCAGTCGGGCGGCGCGCCCGACCTCCTGCGCCAGCGGTGCCGTGCCTGTGCCGGCAGGGTCGAGCCACAGGGCCGCGCGGTCACCGGCCACCAGGGCAGCGCGGGTCGGCAGTCCGCCGGCGCGGGCCACGGCGACGATATCCGGAGCGGGCAGGGCCGTTTCCTTGGCCGGGCGCGGACCGACGGCGGGTGGTGGACGGGTGGTCTGCTCCGCCTCCTCCCGCGGGTCGAAACGGGCGGACAGGCGCAGCATCGCGCGCTGGCCTTGCTCGACGCCCGCGCCCAGTTCCAGCCAGGGCAGGGGGCGGTAGGCGAGGCCGGCGTTGACCGGCAGGCCGGGTTGGAACAGCGGGTCTTCCTGCTGCTGCGCGCGGAAGCTGTCGCCGCTGTATTCCAGCTTGACGCTCAGCCCCTCGACGGGTGTGTGCCACTCCAGCCCGCCGAACAGGGCGACGCGATCGCCGGTGAACCACGCCCGCGGGCCGCGCGAACCGGGCTGGGTCGGGTCACGGTCGCGCCGGAACTTCCCGCCGAGGAAGCGCAGCGGATTCTTGAAATGACCGTAGTCGCCGAGCGCGCCCCAACCGAGCCCGAGGCTGACATCCACATCCCACCAGCGGCGGGAGGCCACCAGATACTCCCCGGCGAAGCGGCCTTTGCCGGGCAGGTCGAAGCCGGAGCCCGTCACGTCCCGCCCGCCGACCGCCAGTGCGGGCCACCACGCCCCCTCGCGCAGCAGGCGCAGCTTTGCGTCCACTCCGGGTTCGCTGAGCCCGTACGGGTTCGGGTACAGCGTCTCGCGCAGGGTCACGTCCAGGCTGGGAAGAAGCTGGGCGCCGACGGCGATGTGCCGGTGAAGGTCGCCCAGCAGGGTGATGCCGCCGGTGACCGTTCCGTCCGGCAGCAGGCGCGCGGTGGGGGTCTGGAGCAGCCCCACCGCACCCCAATCCGACAGCGTCGGCGCAAGCCCCTCCGCCCGCACGGACGCCGCGGACAGCAGGATGGCCAGGACAAGCGTCGGTCTGTTCACGCCAGAGTAGAATTTTCCTTGAGAAACTCCCGATTCATGGCATTGTCATACCAACGAATGCAATCAGAATTCCCATTACGTGGCGTGAATGTGGTCCAGGTCCGGCAGATGGTTGGTCGGCTGGTGGTCGGTGGGCTGGTGGTCGGGCTGCCACACAAGGTCGTGCCCGTTGAACACGGAATTGTCGGCGAGGGTGTCCATCGGTGCGGAATCCGTGACTCCATGGCGGGCGGCCACATGGCTCCAGACATCCAGGTCGCCGGTCGGCTGCGGATGTTCTGCGGAGGCGAAGATCCCCTTCACGGCGCTGCCGGGGAAGAAGCTCTTGTCGGCGCTGACCACGAGCGTGCCGTTCCACCACATGCCGGACTGGCCCTTGACCACATCCTTCCCATCCAGGGCGCCCTTGTCATAGGTGACGATGCCGTCGGTCGGGTTCACCGCGTGGCCGTTGATCGTCACCTTGTTGACGTACAGCGTGCGGTCCTGGCCGTTCACCACGGCGTCGTTGTCGTATTGGATCTGCACCTTGTGGGCCTGGTCCTGCGTGACCGTGGCGGTGAAGGCGAAGTCCTTGGCGGTCGTGCCGGCCATGCCCTCGCCGACCTTCTTGCCGTCGACCAGCAGGGTGAAGTGGGCGTTCACGCCGCCGGCCGGGCTGCCCGACGCGTTCACCACGATCTGCGCGCTTCCGGTCGCCGGCGGCGGCGGCGGGGGCGGCAGGGGCATGGTGCCGGTGCCCACGTCCTGGTTCAGGTCCAGCTTGACGTTGCTGGTGCCGATGGTCGCCGTCTTGGTGGTCGTGCCGCTCAGCCCGCCGCCGGAGAAGGACACGCTGTAGGTGCCCGCCGGCAGGTCCATCTGATAGCCGCCCGCGTCGAAGCTGGTGGTCTGGTAGGTGGCGCCGGTCGAGGACACGGCCTTGACGAGCACGCCGCCAATCCCTTCGCCGGGGTCGTAGAAATTGTCGCCGTCCTTGTCGTCGAAAGTGACGCCGGTCAGGAACGGGTTGCCCGCCGTCTTGGCGAAGGCCTGCGTTCCGGTCATGCCGGTCGAACCCTGGTATTCGCCGGCTTGCAGGCCGATGCCAAGTTCGCGGAAGTTGTCGCTCAGGATGTTGGTGCGGTGGCCGGCGGACTTGAACAGGCCGCTTTCCATGGCCTCCACGGTCGAGGCGGTGATGGCCGTGCCGGAGCCCCAGCGGATGGCGATGTTTTCGCCCCAGGCCCAGTTGCCGGAAAATGTGTAGCCCGCGTCGGTCATGCGGGCGCCGGGGGAACTGCCGTTGGCGCCCGTGTGGCTGAAGGTGTCGGTGTCCAGCATCCACTTGGAATGGGCGCGCGCTGCGTCGGTCAGCGCCGGGTCCCAGGCAAGCGGCGCCTTGGCGGCGGTGGAGATGGTGCCGGCCGTCAGCCCTTGGTTCAGGTCGATTCCCTGGCGCGCGGCCTCCGCCGTCGGGTTGGCGCGGGCGCGGTTGACGAGTTCCAGCATGTACTGTTCGTATGCGGTCGGCGTACCCATCGCGCGATCCTTCCCCTGCCATTGGTCATATGCGTTTCTCCTTACACGCGTGGACGGGGGAGGGATTGGGGGAAGATTGAGGGCAAAAAGAGGCGCGGCGGTTGTATCGAAAGCCGTTGTTTTGACAAACGAAAAGGCCGGCGGATCCCTAGGATCCGGCCGGCCTTCGTTCAGAAACGCAACGGTGGTCAGACTTCCTCGGTCCCGCAGGTCAGGCCCATCGTTTCCGCGGTGTTGGCGACGGCGGACAGGCAGGTGTTGGCGCGTTCCGGCGGGATGGAGACGGCGAAGCGGATGGCGTAGCGCCCGCCCTCGCGGTCGGGCAGGGTCTGCGCGTCCAGCCGGACGATGTTCGCCTCGAACTGCGTGAAGATTTCCGACAGGCGGGCGATCAGGCCAGGCTGGTCGCCGCCCGACACCTCCACCCGGTGGGTGATCCGCGCCTGCGGGCCGGGGTTGGGGTCGAAGTCGAAGGGCGTGACCTTGATCTGCGCCCCTTCCAGTTCCGGCAGGCTGGACAGGCCCGCCTGCACTTCCTCAACCGGAACGCCGCTCGGCAACTCGCAGACGGCGGAGAATTCGGCGCCCGATCCCATGACGGCGAAGGTCGCGTCGCGCAGGTTCACGCCCAGTTCGAACAGATGGCTTGTGACGGCCGAAACGAGGCCGACCCGGTCCGGGCAAAAGGTGGAAACCAGCGCGAGTGTCGTCATTCCATCCTCCCAGTTCATTATTGAACCACGGAGACGCAGAGACACGGAGACCTGGGGAAAACCCCGCCCCCCATGTCTCCGTGTCTCCGTGTCTCCGTGGTTCAAACGCTTCTTTTCGTTACGCCGCCGTACCGCCCACGGTCAAACCGTCCAGGCGCAGGGTCGGCTGGCCGACGCCCACGGGCACGCCCTGGCCTTCCTTGCCGCAGGTGCCGACGCCCGGATCGAGCTTCGTGTCGTTGCCGATCATAGACACGCGGGTCAGACTGTCCGGGCCGTTGCCGATCAGCGTGGCGCCCTTCACCGCGGGGCCGAGCTTGCCGTCCTCGATCAGATACGCCTCGTTGGCGGAGAAGACGAACTTGCCGTTGGTGATGTCCACCTGACCGCCGCCGAAGTTCTTGGCGTAGAGGCCCTTCTTGACCGACTTGATGATCTCCTCCGGCGCATAGGCGCCGGGGC
>JAEZPL010000100.1 GCA_023413605.1 Pseudomonadota bacterium | reverse complement strand
CCGCAGTCCTCCAGCGCCCGCTCGGCCAACTCGCGCCCGGCCAATGCGCGCGCCCCGGCGGAGGTCGTTCGCGCCTCTATGTAGACGCATGCCCAATCCAAACAGGCCTAGCTAAGTGCCTGTCGGTAGAGGGGCCGTCCGGATCACGTCCGGGCGGCCCTTCGTGTTTGAAGGCCCTCTCGCCGAACGGACATGCCCCCTTCGGCCAAACCGACAGCCGCGCCGGGCGCATCCATCTTTGTTCTCAGGAACCTGCCCGTTCAGGGGCCGGGTGGCAGAGTCTGGATGGCAGAGTCTTGATGGAGGTGCCCCATGCTTCCGATCTTCTCATCCAGCCGACCGGCCGCGCGCGCGGCCCTGGCCGGCCTGTTCCTGACATTGGCAGCGGCCATCACCGGTCCGGCGCAGGCCGGCTGGGGGCATGGCGGGGGATGGGGTGGAGGTTGGGGCGGCTGGCGCGGTGGCGGCTGGCATCCCAGCGGCTGGCACGGCGGCACCTTCTTCGGCTTCAGCCTCAACCTGCCGCTCACGCTGGGCTATCCCGGACCCTATTATTATCCGGCCCCTACCTATTACCCGCCGCCGCGGGTCGTCTACCTGCCCGAGCCGCAGGCCGCGACGCCAACCTCTCCCACCTATCTGTCGCCCAACGGGCGCTATTGCCGTGAATTCCAGATGCCCGGTGTGGTCAACGGCCAGCGGGTGCGGATGCACGGCACCGCCTGCCTGGAACCGGACGGCACCTGGCGGGTGGTTGGCTGACGGCGCACGCATCGGCACAGAGGCAGGGGTACTCCCTTCGGGATATCCCCAGAATCTGTGGGTAACTCTGTGGGCGAATCTGGGAGCAACCCGCATCCGGGTCCGTGAATCCACGGCGCGCGCCGATTTGCCCAAATTTTAGGCGCGTGCGGGGCATCGCATTTTCCCGCATTTCCGCGCTCTTTTCGGCCTTTGCGGAACACGGAGAAACAAAAAAGCAACATGGGGAGAGTCAAGCGCGCCGTGCCGGTGCGTGTGCATAACTTGCGGCGGCGTGGACCTTTGGTCGCACCCGACGACGGCGCGACTCCGGGTCTTGCCCAGGGCGGATCAGCCGGTCAGCCGGGACAGCAGCTCCACCAGCGTGTCGCGTTCTTCGGGCGTCAGGCGGCCGGAAAATTCGGCTTCCGCCTTGGCGACCGCCGGGGCACAGGCGGCGACCACCTCGCGCCCATGCTGCGAAAGGCTAACGAGGTTGCGGCGGCGGTCGTGGATGTCGGGGCCGCGGACCAGCAGGCCCCGCGCGATCAGCCGCACGACGACTCCCTGCATGGTGGCTGGGTCCATGGCGATGCTGCGGCCGAGGTCGATTTGCGACATCGGCCCTTGGTGGTGGAGCGCCGCCAGGGCGGCCCATTGCGGCGGCGTCAGGCTTTGCGGGGCGAGCGCCTCGCTCAGCAGCGACGTGGCGCGCTGGTGGGCGCGGCGCACGCGATTCTGAACAGGGTCGGCAGGCACGACCGAGTCCGTGGCGATGCCTTTCTCATCCTCCAGGGGCGCCATGAACCGGTAGGCCTCGCGTCAATTCCTTACGCTTAAGCCTATAACAGAGGTGTATGTCCGCGATGTTTCAGAGGCAGCGCGGAACGTTTCAGAAATGAAACATGAGATGGCGATGCGAAGGAGCCGTTCAGGCTCGTTCCGCGGGTGATACGGCCGGCGCATGAACGCTTCCATGATCGGCCGGCCGTATGACCCTTTCGCACAAGGCTGCGCCATGTGCTGCCGGGTTTGAACCGAAGGCCTTTGATGGAAGCCATCAAACGCCTTCGGTATGACACCCACCCGTCACGCGTGCATCATTCCGCGGCCCAACGTCGTTGCGTGTCCTGTTGTTCAAGATCGACGAGCTGAACCAGCCGCCGTTCGACCGCCAACAAGTACTCTCGCGTCTCAAGGTTGCGGCAAGCCCGGCTATGCTTGCGCAACACGGCGATGGCGCGGATCGCTGGAGCCTGGGCAACGGGGCTGCGTTTCGACGTCATGAGGTCTTCTCGCACACGGCCGGTTTGTGGCTGGTCATTACAGCAAAGAAATATTGCAAAAATTTGAGACGGTCTATGACAATTTCCCGGACCAGGCGCATATTGGAGTATGTTTATCATGTCAGGATTGACACAATCCGCCACGCACCACGCGGTGCGTTCCGGGGCGCTCGGAATGGATATGCCTTTAAGCGCGCGGATCACCGGCGGCTTACCGCTGTTCCCGGGCGGGCGTGAATCCTGCAACGAAAGGGCGATGCGCGTGGCTGCTGCGATTGCGATGGTGGGCGCCCTGTTTCTGCTGGTCGCCGTTGTCAGTTACGATCCGACGCCGGCCCGCGTCATCGTCATCGCCTTCTGCTGCACCCTGGCCGGATTCTTCCTGGGCCGACGCCGATAACCCCGGAAAAAGAGGGGACCCCCCCCGCGGAAGGCGCGGCGGGGGGCGGCTACTGCTGGATCGTGCCCGTGGACGGTGCGGTGGTGGATGTCCGGGAGTGTTTCGCGGG
>JAEZPL010000087.1 GCA_023413605.1 Pseudomonadota bacterium | reverse complement strand
CGTGAATCCCCGCGCCCGCCTCCGGCAGGCGCGGGGATTCACGGAGTCTGCACGGTGAACTGGCCGGGCAGCGTGATCTGGATGCAGCCGCCCCACATGCACATCAGCTTGCTGGTGGAGGTCAGCGCCGGCATGTTGCCGACCATCACGGTCGGCGCGCCGGGCACCCACGGGGCGACCGTGCAGGGTGTGCAGGGCTGCGGCTTGATGACGCCCGGCGGCGGGATTGGGATCTTCGACGCCACGTTGGGATTCGCCGGGCTGTTGCAAAGGCCGAAGGGCGGGATGTTCACGAAGGGCTTGTTGTCCATGATGTTGGCCATGGGCGGACCCCCCGCCGTCGTACGGTTGACCGGCAGCACCACCAGGGCCGACGGCGCAACCCCCATCGTGCAGGTCATCATCGCGCCCGCGCACACCGCCTGGCTCATCGCGTCCCTCCCATCGGCTCGGTCCGTGAAGAGTGGCCAGCGGCGACGTTGCGCGGCAACAGGGCCTTGGGCCAGGATGAAGCGATTTTCCTCCATCCCGGTCCCGGTTCGGACGGCCCCGCTTCGGACGGGGTGCCGAAAAAGTCCGCGGGACATTGTCGGGCCGCCGGCCCCCCATCCGTCCTTCGGGCAGCCACAACGACGAGGACCATCATGACCGCCATGCCGACCAGCACCGACGCGCTTGATCTTGCCAAGACCGGAGACCGCGCGATCGTCATGACCCGCAGCTTCGACGCCCCGCGCGGGACGGTCTTCGACTGCCTCGTCCGGCCGGACCTGCTGAAGCGCTGGCTGAACGGGCCGGACGGCTGGACGATGACCGTCTGCGAGGTCGACCTGAGCGAGGACGGCCCCTACCGCTTTGAATGGGAAGGCCCGGACAGCGCCCGCATGGGGATGAGCGGCGTCCATCGTGACATCGCCCGACCGGATCGCCTCAGCAACACCCAGCGCTTCGACCACGACGCGACCGGCGGCGAGGTGCAGGGGACGGTGGTCCTCACCGAACGGGACGGCCGCACCGTCCTGACCGACACGCTCACCTACCCCTCGCCGGAAGCGCGCGACGCCGCGGTAGATTTCGGCATGGAGCAGGGTGTGGCGGCCAGCTACGACCGGCTGGCGGCGCTGCTGGCCTCATTGCAGGCGGAATAGCCGAAGATCAGTGACCAGCCGAGCCCACGAACCCGTCGAACAGGCCGGGTTCCGGCTCGGTCTCCGGGTCAAGCAGGTCGGTGCAGCCGATGCCGATCAGGCGGATCAGCCGGCCGTCGGGCTCCGCCTCCAGCATCTCGCAGCCGGCCTGCCAAATCGCGCCGGCCGAATGCAGCGGCGGGCCGACACGGCGGGACCGGGTCAGCGTCTGGAAATCGGCGGTCTTCAGCTTCAGCACGACGCTCCGCCCCTGAAGGCCGGCGGCGGCCAGCCGGCGCGCCACGGTCTCGCTCAGCGGGCGCAGCGTGTCCTTCAGCGCGGCCTTGTCGGCGGTGTCCCAGTCGAAGGTGGTCTCGGCGGAGATGCTCTTGCTGACCGATTCCGGCTCCACCCGGCGGTCGTCCTGGCCGCGGGCGAAGCGGTACAGCAGCCGCCCCATCTTGCCGTGGCGGCGGACGAGGTCGATTTCCTGCCAGTCCCGCAGGTCGCCCACGGTGCGAATGCCGTCCGAATACAGCTTGCGCTGGAGCACCGGCCCGACGCCCCACAGGATCGACACGGGCTTGGGCGCCAGGAAGTCCAGCGCCTGCCCCCGGCCGACGACGGAAAAGCCGCGCGGCTTCTCCAGGTCGGACGCGATCTTGGCGAACAGCTTGTTGTAGCTGAGCCCCACCGACGCGGTGATGCCCAACTGGTTCTCGAACCGGCGGACCAGTTCCACCAGCGCCTGGGCGGGGCTGATGCTCAACCGGTCCTGCACGCCGGACAGATCCAGGAACGCCTCGTCGATGGACAGCGGCTCGACCAGAGGGGTGAAGGCCTGCATCAGCGTCCGCGCCTGCCGGCCCACCGACTTGTACTTCGCCATGTCCGGCGGCAGCACCACGGCGTCCGGGCAGGCCTCCAGCGCCTGCCAGATCGGCATGGCCGACCGCACGCCGGCCATCCGCGCGACGTAGCAGCAGGCCGCGACCACGCCGCGCCGATCGCCGCCGATGATCAGCGGGCGGCTGACCAGCTCCGGCCGGTCGCGCTTCTCCACCGTGGCGTAGAAGGCGTCGCAGTCGATGTGGCCGATGGCCAGCCCGTGCAGTTCGTCATGCCGGACGATCCGGCGGCTGCCGCATTTCGGGCAGCGGGCTTCGGCGCCGCGCAGCGCGGCCGCACAGTCGCGGCAAACGGCCCTGCGGTCGGGGGCCTTGCGGTCGGAATCCTCACGGTCGGTCGGGGCGTGCATGGCCCCAGTCTATCAGGATGCCGGCGCTCTGTGGGATCAATGTTCTATTGTTGTTCCACTTTTAACTCAGAACCGGTAACCCCGGTTCAGCAGCCAGCCGAGCAGCCCGGTGAAGACCAGCGGCTGGTCCTGCACCAGCAGGCACAGGCATTCCCCATCCCGGTCGGCAACCGCGTGGTGTGGCGTGTCCACCTCGTAGGAGGCCACGTCGCCGACCTTGTAGGCGCCGAACTCGTCCCTGAAGCCGCCCTTCAGGATCAGCAGCATCTCGCTGTCGGTGTGCTTGTGCGCCGGCACGCGGCCGCCCGGCGCCATCTTCAGCAGGCAGGCCGACGCTGTCCCGGCGCCCATGGACCAGGCCGAGAGATGGATGCCCGGCACGATCCGCACCCACTCCAACCGATCCGGCTCCGCGCCGACGGCCCGGCGCAGCGGCCCTGGGAGCAGACCCGGCATGGGCGTTTCGACGGGCGCCGGAGCGGGCGGAGGGGCGTCGGCCAGCCGCGCCATCACCCGGTCGAGCAGTGCGTCGGACACCGGCTCCACCGGCGCTTCCTCCAGCAGCACGCCGCCGCAGGCTTCCAGTTCCGACACGTGCCGGCGGCATTCGGCGCAGTAGGCAAGATGCGAGGCGACCAGCAGCGCCTGCACCTCGCGCAGGGAACCCGCGGCGTAGTCCAGCAGCAGTTCGGGTGCGGGATGATGCGCCGGCATGGTCACACCCCCTCCCCGAACGCGCGGCGCAGCCGGCCGATGGCCAGGCGCAGCCGCGTCTTTACCGTGCCCAGCGGAATGCCCCGCTCGGCGGAAATCTCGGCGTGAACCTTGTCCTCGTAGTAGGCGAGGCGCAGCA
This sequence comes from Pseudomonadota bacterium, assembly GCA_023413605.1. Classification (GTDB taxonomy): domain Bacteria; phylum Pseudomonadota; class Alphaproteobacteria; order Azospirillales; family Azospirillaceae; genus Azospirillum. Next base: position 12 of record JAEZPL010000087.1, on the reverse strand, counting down.
CCTCCGCCTGTT
>JAEZPL010000042.1 GCA_023413605.1 Pseudomonadota bacterium | reverse complement strand
GCGGCAGACCGGGCACCTGTACGACCAGGGCAGCCGCAAGGTCGCCTACATCGGCGCCGCCGTTGACCAGGACATGCGCGTTCGCAGCCGCACCGATGGTTATGAGGACGAGGTGCGGCGGCGCGGCCTGCACGATCCCATCGCCTTCACCGCCCCGGACACCGCCTCCACCCCCGTCGGCATCTGGCTGATCGACGAGGTGCTGGCGCTGCACCCGGACATCGACGGGGTGGTCTGCTCCAACGACGCGATGGCGCTGGGCGTGCTGTTCGAGGCGAACCGGCGCGGGCTGAACGTGCCGGACGATCTGGCGGTGATCGGCTTCGGCGACCTGACCTTCAGCGCGGCCTGCCTGCCGCCGCTGTCCACCGTGCGCCCGCCGCAGCGGGAGATCGGGGAGCTCGCCGCCGCCCAGATCCTGGCGCGGCTGAACGGCGGCAAGCCTCCGCAGCCGCACCACGGGCTGGACTGCGAACTGGTCGTGCGCGACAGCACCCGGCCGCACGCCCCGGCGTCTCCGCCTACCCCCTCCGGCAGGGGCTGAGCGCGGGGGATTACCACCAGACGACGCGCGTCCCTCCAGGAACTCTCCGGCGAATTTCACCGTTCGCAGCCCAGACGGAAGAACGGGGCGCCGGTCGGTTTGCCCCGATGTCGAGCGTGGCTCGCAGGAGAGGGCAGACCGAATGCGTGATTTCAACCCCGGCCAGGGCGGCGGGCAAGGCCCGTCCGCGCCGGCTTATGTGCGTCGTCCGGAAGGTCCGGCCGGTTTCGACTATCTGATCGTCGGCGCGGGCTTCGCCGGCAGCGTTCTGGCCGAACGGCTGGCGACGGGGCTGGGCCGGCGGGTGCTGCTGGTCGACCGCCGCCCGCACATCGGCGGCAACGCCTACGACCACCACAACGACGACGGGCTGCTGATCCATCGCTACGGCCCGCACATCTTCCACACCAATTCGCAGCAGGTGGCCGACTACCTGTCGCGATTCACCAAATGGCGCCCCTACGAGCACCGGGTGCTGGCCAGCGTGGACGCGCAACTCGTCCCCATCCCGATCAACCGGACGACGGTCAACCGCCTCTACGGCCTGGACCTGGACGAGGCCGGCGTGGCCGCCTTCCTCAAGGACCGCGCCGAACCGGTCGCCGAGGTCCGCACGTCGGAGGATGTGGTGGTTGGCGCGGTGGGGCGGGAGCTGTACGAGAAGTTCTTCCGCGGCTACACCCGCAAGCAATGGGGCCTCGACCCCTCCGAATTGGACAAGGCGGTGACGGCGCGGGTGCCGACGCGGACCAACGACGACGACCGCAATTTCGGCGACAGCTTCCAGAACATGCCGCTGCACGGCTACACGCGGATGTTCGAGAACAAGCTCGACCACCCGAACATCACCATCATGCTGAACGCCGACTTCCGCGACGTGGCGCGGGAGGTGCAGTACCGCAACCTGATCTACAGCGGCCCGGTGGACGAGTATTTCGATCACCGCTTCGGCAAGCTGCCCTACCGCTCGCTGAAGTTCCAGCACGAGACGGTGGACCGCGAATGGTTCCAGCCCGTGGGCGTCGTGAACTACCCCGGCGAGGACGTGCCCTACACCCGCATCACCGAATACAAGCACCTGACCGGCCAGACCCACGCCAGGACCAGCCTGACCTACGAGTTTCCGTCCGCCGAGGGCGATCCCTACTACCCCGTGCCGAAGCCGGAGAACGCGGCGCTGTACCGCAAGTACCAGGAACTGGCCGACGCCACGCCCAACGTGCATTTCGTCGGGCGGCTGGCGACGTACCGCTACTACAACATGGATCAGGTGGTCGGGCAGGCGCTGGCGCTGTTCGCCCGCATCGCCAAGGCGGAGGGCACCACCGCCGAGGCCGCCCGCGCCCTGTCCGGCGTCGGCGCTCCCGCGTCCGCCGCGGTCGCCTCGAAGGCGTGACCGCGACGGCGAAACTTCCCACCCTTTCCGTGGGTTGAGTAAGAAACGGAAGCCCTGCCGGGGGCGGGAGGAGAAGCGATGAAAGCGTTCGGAATTGCCGTGTTCTTCGCCGTGCTGGCGGCCATCGGGGCGAGCCTCGTGTTGCAAGGGGGCTTCACCCGCATGGCGGAGAACGCCTTCGCCACGCCCAGTGCGCGCATCAGCAAGGAAAACACGGTCGAATACCGCGACTTCATGGGGCCGCCGAACGAGAAGCGGCTGTCGGAAACGCCGAACAACAATAGCTAAAGCGGATTGCGATCCGCTTTGGATCGCGACCGCGACCGCGGTCCCGGCCTCTCGCGGGAACTTCGTTCCCGCTGGCGGCAGGCGGATGCCAAAGGCATCCGCTGAGAGCCACCCGCGCGGCCGAAGCCCGACTGGCGAATGAAGTCATATAAATCTGAAGCGAATGGAAATTCGCTTTAAGGGACTGCGCCACAGAGGCACGGAGGCACGGAGGAAATAAACTCTGTGCCTCCGTGCCTGCGCGTTTGTTCCGATGGTCTGTCGCCCTTACTCCGCCGCGCGGTGGCGGATTGGTTGGCTGTCGTCGGCGCGGGTCGTCCGGACCTGTTCCTCGTACCAGCGGCTGTGGTGCTCCTTGGCCCAGTTCTCGTCGACCATGCCGCGGCCCATCGCGTCGAAGGCGCCTTCCATCCCGACCGTGCCGATGTAGATGTGCGCCAGGATCACCGCGATCAACAGCGACGCCACGACGCCGTGCACCACGTGCAGGATCTGCATGCCGTTGATGCCGGTGACCGAGAAGGGCAGCATCAGCAGCGCGCCGCTGATCGTCAGGGCAAACCCGCCCAGCACGACCGACCAGAAGATTGCCTTCTGCCCGGCGTTGAAGCGGCCGGCTTCGGGATGCTCCCCGCGCTTGTCCAGGATGCCGCCCATGGTCTTCAGCCAGACCAGATCCGACTTTTCCGGCAGGTTGTCGCGGATCCACAGGACGAAGATCAGGATCAGGCCCAGGGTGAAGGGCACGCTGAAGAAATTGTGCAGGTACGTGCTGGCGTAGGCGGTGGTGGTGAAGGCCTCATGACCGATCAGCGGGATCAGCAGCGGCCGCCCGAAGGTGATGATCAGGCCGGTCACCGCCATGACCAGGAAACTGACCGCCGTCGTCCAGTGGGCGAAACGGTCGAACCCGCCGAAGCGCGGCACCATGCGTCCGGACCGCCCGCCATGGATGCGGATGGTGCCGCGGAACAGGTAGAACAGGGCCAGAAGCGCCAGCATGCCCAGCGCCAGCGTGCCGGCGACGATGCGCAGCCAGTAGGACCGGAACTCCCGCCAATCGCGCCCCTGCGGCTGGACCAGCACGGACAGCTTCTCGTCGGGAATGCTGACGGTGCCCTGGAGTTTTTGCGGGTCCTGGTACAGCGGAACCTGTTCCTTGCTGGTCGGCGGGTTTGCCGGCGTCTGGTACAGCTGCGCCTGAACGGCGGGCGCGGTCACCATCAGCACCGCCAGGATCAGCAGATGGATGAGGAAGTGGCGGTGGTGCCTCGTCATGTCGCGTCCTTCCCGTGTTGAAGGCCCATTTCACTGCTGTCGTGTCGTCATTCCCGCGAAGGCGGGGATCCAGGGCATTTCGGATAGGTCACGAGTTGCCCTGGATCCCCGCCTTCGCGGGGATGACGGTTGTCGGCTGTATGTCGCGTTCAGCTTCCGCCGGTGGCCCGGCCCGGGGCGAAGGCGCTGCCCTTGTCGCCGCGGGCGTAGGCGGTCGTCCAGCCGTAGGCGCCGGAGCCGTAGCCACGGCGCAGCGACCGCTCCTGGTAGATGTCGGCCAGCACGTCGCCGTCGCCGGCCATCAGCGCGCGGGTCGAGCACATCTCGGCGCACAGCGGCAGCTTGCCTTCGGCCAGCCGGTTGGAACCATATTTCTGGTATTCCTCCGGGGAGTTGTCGGGTTCGGGGCCGCCGGTGCAGAAGGTGCATTTGTCCATCTTGCCGCGGCTGCCGAAGTTGGTGACCTGCGGGTACTGCGGCGCGCCGAAGGGGCAGGCGTAGAAGCAATAGCCGCAGCCGATGCACAGATCCTTGGAATGCAGCACCACGCCGTCGTCGGTCTGGTAGAAGCAGTCGACCGGGCAGACGCCCGCGCAGGGCGGGTCGTTGCAGTGCATGCAGGCCATGGAGATGGACCGCTCGCCCGGCTTGCCGTCGTTCAGCGTGATGACGCGGCGGCGGTTCATGCCCCAGGGGATTTCGTGCTCGTTCTTGCAGGCCGTGACGCAGGCGTTGCATTCGATGCAGCGCTCCGCGTCGCACAGGAACTTCATGCGGGCCATGACTTATTCTCCCTTTCTGCCGCTGCTCACGCCGGCTCGACGCGGCAGAGCGTGACCTTGGTTTCCTGCATGAAGGTCACGGGGTCGTAGCCGTAGGTGGTCACGCTGTTCGCCGCCTCGCCCAGCACGATGGGGTCGGTGCCCGGCGGGTAGTTTTGGCGCAGGCTCTCGCCCTGCCAGTAGCCGGAGAAGTGGAAGGGCATGAAAATGGTGCCGACGCCGATGCGTTCGGTGACCATCGCCTTGACCTTCGCCTTGGCGTCGTTCTCCGGGCCGTAGACCCAGACCATCGCGCCGTCGCGGATGCCCAGCCGTTCGGCGTCCTTGGGGTTGATCTCCGCGAACATGGACTGCTGCAATTCGGCCAGCCAGGGGTTGGACCGCGTCTCCTCGCCGCCGCCCTCGTATTCGACCAGACGGCCGGAGGTCAGGATGAAGGGGAAGCGCTGGCGCAAGTCGCTCTCCGCGATCTTGAACTGGAGCGAGCGGGCCAGCTGCGGCAGGCGGTAGTCGCGCCGGTCCTCGATGGCCGGGTACTGCTTCACCAGCTCCGGCTGCGGGGAATAGATCGGCTCGCGGTGGACGGGCACGGGGTCCGGCAGGCTCCAGGCCACGGCGCGGGCCTTGGCGTTGCCGTGCGGCACGCAGCCGTGCTTCAGCGCCACGCGGATGATGCCCATGGACAGATCCGTCTGCCAGCTGACCTCGTCCACCTTGTCGCCGCCGATGGCCTGGATGACGCGCATCTCCTCCGGCGTCAGATCCTTGTCCCAGCCCAGCTTCTTCAGCATGGCCATGGTGAATTCCGGATAGCCGTCCTGGATCTCCGACCCCTTCGAATAGGAGCCGTCGGCCAGCAGGCTGACGCCGTTGCGCTCCACGCCGAAGCGGGCGCGGAACACGCCGCCGCCGTCCATGACGTGCTTGGACGTGTCGTACAGGATGCCGCAGCCCGGGTGGCGCAGCTCCGGATGGCCCCAACTGGGCCAGGGCAGGCCGTAATAGTCGCCCTTGCAGGGGCCGTCGTTCGCCCGCATGGTGATCTTGTCGAAATCGGCCTGATGCTTCATGTGCATCTTCAGCCGTTCCGGCGATTGGCCGGTGTAGCCCGTGGAAATGCAGCCGCGGTTGATTTCCCGCAGGATGTCTTCCGGCACCGGGCGCGTGTTCTCCACCGAGATGTGCTTGAACATCTCGTCGGCGAAGCCGAGCTTCTTCGCCAGCAGATACATGATCGTGTAGTCGTCCTTCGACTCGAAGATCGGCTCCACCACCTTCTCGCCCCACTGGAGGGAGCGGTTGGAGCAGGTGCGCGACCCGTCGGTTTCGAACGACGTGCAGGCCGGCAGCAGGTAGGTGCCGTTCCGGCGCTGCTGGAAGGACGCGAAGGTCGTCGGGTGCGGGTCGACGACGACCAGAAGCGACAGCTTTTCCAGCCCCTTCAGCATTTCCGGCATGCGGGTGACGGTGTTGCCGCCATGCCCCATGACGAACATCGCCTTCAGGGGGGAGGGCTGCTGGATGTCCTCCGGCTTGTAGGTGACGGCGTCGAACCAGCGCGTGGTCGGGATGCCCTTGGCCTCCATCAGCTCCTTGGAGGCGAAGCGGCCCTTCATCCAGTCGTAGTCCACATCCCAGACGCGGCAGAAATGCTTCCACGCCCCTTCCGCCAGCCCGTAGTAGGAGGGCAGGGTGGAGACGTCCAGTCCCATGTCCGTGGCGCCCTGCACGTTGCAGTGGCCGCGGTAGATGTTGGCCCCGCCGCCCGCCACGCCGATGTTGCCCAGCGCCAGCTGAAGGATCGACAGCGCCCGGACGTTGGCGGTGCCGGTCGTCTTCTGCGTGATGCCCATGCACCAGATGACCGTGGACGGCCGGTTCTTCGCCATCAGTTCCGCCACGCGGCGGACCTGCTCGCCGGGCACGCCGGTGACGCGCTCCACCGTCGCGGGATCCCACTTCTTCACCTCGGCGCGGATCTCGTCCATGCCGTAGACGCGCTGGCGGATGTATTCCTTGTCCTCCCAGCCGTTCTCGAAGATGTGCCACAGGATGCCCCAGGTGATGGGGATGT
>JAEZPL010000026.1 GCA_023413605.1 Pseudomonadota bacterium | reverse complement strand
TGGGCCTGGAAAAGGTCGTGGAGAAGCTGGAGGACGTGCCGCCGGTCATCAGCCTGCTGACCCGCTCCGCCACCGCCCAGCCGATCACCACCTACGTCAACATGATCTCCAGCCCCCGCAAGGAGGGGGAGAAGGACGGTCCGAACGAGATTCACTTGGTGATTCTCGACAACGGCCGGTCCGGCATCTACGCCGACGAGGAACTGCGCAACACGCTGCGCTGCATCCGCTGCGGCGCCTGCATGAATCACTGCCCGGTCTACACCAAGGTCGGCGGCCATGCCTACGAGGCGCCCTACCCCGGCCCCATCGGCTCCATCCTGATGCCGCAGGTGGAAGGGCTGGAGAAGCGGGGCGAGCTGCCGCACGCCTGCACCATGTGCAACGCCTGCGTCGAGATCTGCCCGGTGAAGATCCCGATCGTGGAGATCATGGGACGCCTGCGCCAGGAAGCCGTTCACCCCGGCGACGGCGTCAAGGGCGCCGGCTCCCGCGCCAGCAAGGCGGAGGCCATGGTGTGGAAGGGCTGGTCGATGACCTACGCTTCCCCGCTCGCCTACCGTTTCGCGACGGCGCTGCTGGCGAAGCTGGGCAACGCGGCCCCGACCTCTCTGCCGCTGTTGAAGGAATGGACGAACGTGCGGGCCAAGCCGCGCTTCGCCGGCCGCACGCTCCACGACCTCGCCCGCGAGAAGGGGATCCCCGATGTCTGACGCCCGCAACGCGATCCTCGGTACGCTGCGCGCCGGACGCGACGCGCATCCCCTGACCCCGCCGGAGTCCGACTTCACCGTCCTGCGCGAGAAGCGCTGGGATCCGGCGGAGCGGCTGGACCGTATCAAGCGCATGATGGACGCGGTCCACACGGAGTTCCTGGAGACGACGGAGGCCGAATGGCCCGCCGCCGTGCAGGCCTTCCTGAAGGCTCAGGGCACCCGCACCCTGCTCTACGGCCCGGCGACGGAGGCCGGTGCGCGGCTGTCCGCCGAATGGGCGGCGGACGGTCCGGAGCTTGTGCCCTACGACGGGCCGGTGGAGGGCTTCAAGGAGCGCCTGTTCGACGGCATCGACGCCGGCATCACCACGACGCTGGGCGCCATCGCCGACACCGGCAGCCTGATCGTCTGGCCGACGCCGGAGGAGCCGCGGCTGATGTCGCTGGTGCCGCACATGCATCTGGCCCTGCTGCGCGCCGACCAGCTGTACGACACCTTCTGGCAGGCGATGACGGAGAACCGCTGGGCCGACGGCATGCCGACCAACGCCCTGCTGATCTCCGGCCCGTCGAAGACGGCCGACATCGAACAGACGCTGGCCTACGGCGTCCACGGCCCGAAGCGTCTGGTGGTGGTGGTCATCACATAACGGGCGGCATGTAAGGGGCGGCATGGGGGACGGCTTTTCCGGACTGACGGGCTTCGACCACCCCATCCGCGCGGCCGTGATCGGGGCCAACGGCGGCATCGGGACCGCCGTCAGCCGGCTGCTGCTCGACGATCCGGGCGTGGCGGAGGTTCTGGCCTTCGCCCGCCGTCCGGATGAGCCCGCAGCCTCCCCGAAGCTGCGCATGGGCCGGTTGGATTTCGCCGACGAGGACTCCATCGCCTCGGCGGCGGAGGCGGCGGGCACGGTGGACGTCGTGTTCGTCGCCACCGGCCTGCTGCACGGCCCCGGCATCACACCGGAGAAAAGCTGGCGGTCGCTCGACCCCGAGGCGCTGACGACGCTGTTCCAGGTCAACACCATCGGCCCGGCGCTGATCGCCAAGCATTTCCTGCCACGCCTGCCGCGCCGTGGCCGTTCGGTCTTCGCCGCGATCTCCGCCAAGGTCGGCAGCATCGGGGACAACCGGCTGGGCGGCTGGTACGGCTATCGCGCGGCCAAGGCGGCGCTGAACCAGATCATACGCACCGCCTCCATCGAACTGGCCCGGACCCGGCCCGACGCGCTGTGCGTCGCCCTGCATCCGGGGACGGTGGACACGAACCTTTCCAAGCCTTTCCAGGCCGGCGTCGCCGAAGGCAGGCTGTTCCCGCCCGACGTTTCCGCAGCCCATATGCTGGCGGTGCTGAATGGCCTGACTCCGGCCGACAGCGGCGGCCTGTTCGCCTGGAACGGCCAGCGGCTGCCCTATTGAGCAGTCCTGTTGTGCGGCTAAGCCGCGAGGCTCCCCCGCTCATCCACCGGCGGCACCAACGGCATGAAGGCCCGGGGCAGACGGAGACGGCCGGCTAGCCCGTCCAGCGTGTCGTGCAAACGGCGGCGGGGATTGCCGTCGTCACCCGGCTCGTAGAGCGCCACGAAGGGGGTGCCGGGGCGGGTGGGATCCAGATGCACCTCCACGATGTGGAGTTGTGACGCGCAGCCGCGCACCAGCGGGTCGGCGGGCGTGAAGTCCCAGCCGCGTTGCAGGCATCGCTCGGCCAGGGCCTCCACGAACAAGGATGCGGACGGTGTGTCCTTCAGCGCCTTCAATTCAGCGATGAGCTGACGGACGGAGCCGACCTGCGCCAGGTAAAGCCCGGCAGCATGGTCCGCGTCGTGAATCACGAATTTCAGCATGGTTCACCTCCTGTGTGAACGTGTCCTGTGTGTGGGACGCCTGCCCCACCGGCGAGCCTGTGCCGTCGACCCTATTACTCGGCGCCGTCCGGCCGCTCCGCCACCGTGGTTTCATCGGCCGTGGTTTCATCGGCCAGCGTCATGCGGCGGTTCGGGCTGCTTTCTTCGGGCGCGGATTCGGCGATCACCGGCTCAATGGGCGCAAAATCAAGGGGCGCAG
>JAEZPL010000025.1 GCA_023413605.1 Pseudomonadota bacterium | reverse complement strand
GCCGCTGCTCCAGCGCCGCCAGCGGGTTCATGCGCTTGCCCTTGGCGATGACCATGCGGCAGCCGGCGGCCAGGGCCACGCGCGCCGCGACGATCTTCGTCACCATGCCGCCGGAGCTGTAGCCCGGCGGCGGCTCGCCCGCCATGTTCTCGATGTCGGAGGTCAGCTCCTGCACGACCGGAATGTGCTTGGCGTCCGGGTCCTTGCGCGGGTCGGCGGTGTAGAGGCCGTCGATGTCCGACAGCAGGATCAGCGTGTCTGCGCTGATCATCTGGGCCACGCGGGCGGCCAGGCGGTCGTTGTCGCCGAATCGGATTTCGGCGGTGGCGACCGTGTCGTTTTCGTTGATGACCGGGATGGCGCCCAGCTTCAGCAGCGTGTCGATGGTGGCGCGGCCGTTCAGGTGGCGGCGCCGTTCCTCCGTGTCTTCCAGCGTCACCAGCACCTGGGCCACGGTCAGCCCGTGGCGGGCCAGCGTTTCCTGGTAGGCGGCGGCAAGGCGGATCTGGCCGGTGGCGGCGGCGGCCTGCTTTTCCTCAAGCCGCAGCGGGCGGCCGACCAGCCCCAGATGCTCCCGCCCGCAGGCGACGGCGCCGGAGGTGACGATCACCACCTCCTGCCCGCGCTTGCGGCAGGCGGCCACGTCGTCGGCCAGGGCGTCGAGCCAGTCGCGGCGCATCTGGCCGGTCGCGCTGTCCACCAGCAGGGCCGAGCCGATCTTGACGACCAGCCGGCGCGCGTCGAGCAGGGTGGGGGTGTCAGCCTTTGGCGTTGCGCTCGCCGCCGTCATTGTCGCCGCCGTCATCGTCGTCGCCATCGTCCCAATCGGAGTCGTCTTCGAGGTCGTCATACTCGCCCGTCTCCTCGTTCCAGCCCGCATATTCGTCGTCCATCTTCCGGCCGACGGGCGGCCGCGGGATGGAGCGGGTGGCCGGCGCGTGGATGACGTCGGGCTCCTCTTCCTTGGACTGTTTGATGAGCGTGAGCAAGCGGTAAAGCACGGCCTGGACGCCCTGGCCGGTGGCGCCGGACAGCACCATCACCTCGGCGCCCGAAGCCTCTTCCAGCGCGGCCTTCTTCTCCTCGACCTCTTCGTCCAGCAAGGCGTCGGCCTTGTTCAGGCCGATGATCTCCGGCTTGTCGGCGAGGTTGCCGCCGTAGGCTTCCAGCTCCTTGCGGATGGTGGTGTAGGACTGCACCACGTCGTCCGCCGTGCCGTCGATCAGGTGCAGCAGCACGCGGGTGCGCTCCACATGGCCGAGGAAGCGGTCGCCGAGTCCGTGCCCCTCGTGCGCGCCTTCGATCAGGCCGGGGATGTCCGCGATGACGAACTCCTCCTCGCCCGCGCGGACGACGCCCAGGTTGGGGGCCAGCGTGGTGAAGGGATAGTCGGCGATTTTCGGCTTCGCCGCCGTGGTCGCGGCCAGGAAGGTGGACTTGCCGGCGTTCGGCAGGCCCAGCAGGCCGGCGTCGGCGATCAGCTTCAGCCGCAGCCAGACCCAGCGCTCCTCGCCCGGCCAGCCCGGATGGGCCTTGCGCGGCGCCCGATTCGTCGGGGTCTTGTAGTGGGCGTTGCCGAATCCGCCGTCGCCGCCCTTCAGGAAAACGACGCGCTGCCCGGCCTCGGTCAGGTCCAGCAGCACGGTTTCCTGGTCCTCGTCCAGGATCTGGGTTCCGACCGGCACGCGCAGCACCACGTCGTTGCCCTTGGCGCCGTTGCGGTTGGCGCCCATGCCGTGGTTGCCGCGCTGCGCCTTGAAGTGCTGCTTGTAGCGGTAGTCGATCAGCGTGTTCAGGCCGTTCACGACCTCAAGAACGACGTCGCCGCCACGGCCGCCGTTGCCGCCGTCCGGTCCGCCATACTCGATGAACTTCTCGCGGCGGAACGCGATGGCGCCGGGGCCGCCGTCGCCGCTCTTCAGGAACACCTTGGCTTGATCGAGGAACTTCATCGCGGGACCGTACCGGCCAATCAACCGTTTCCGCGCCACCATTCCCCGAAGAAGGGGAGGGGGCGACCACCACATCAACAAAAGAAAATCGGGGGCCGGTTGCCCGGACCCCCGATTTATCCGCTTCTACCGTACGGGCCGGACGAGATTACTCGGCCGCGACCGCCGGAACCTGCACCGCCTCGACGGCGACGTAGGTGCGACCCTGGGCGCTGTGCCGGAAGGCGACCTTGCCGTCCGCCATGGCGAACAGGGTGTGGTCCTTGCCGATGCCGACATTCTCGCCCGGGTGGAACTTCGTGCCGCGCTGGCGGACGATGATGTTGCCGGAGACGACGGACTCGCCGCCGAAACGCTTCACGCCGAGACGGCGGCCAGCGGAGTCGCGGCCGTTGCGCGAGGAGCCGCCTGCTTTTTTGTGAGCCATGGGGGGTTACTCCTGTGACTGGTCGGCAGCCGCTCAGGCGGCGCCGTTGATCCCGGTGATGCGCAGGACGGTCAGGTCCTGGCGGTGGCCGTTCTTACGGCGGTAGTTCTGGCGGCGCTTCTTCTTGAAGACGATGATCTTCGGACCGCGATCCTGGGCG
>JAEZPL010000006.1 GCA_023413605.1 Pseudomonadota bacterium | reverse complement strand
CCCAGGGGGAGGAGCCAGACGATGACGACCGTGCCGCCGACCGCGCCAGAGGCGACGTCCACAGCACCCCTCGTCGATCCGTTCGGGCGGACCGTCAGCTACCTGCGCGTCTCGGTCACCGACCGGTGCGACCTCCGCTGCGTCTACTGCATGGCGGAGGACATGAGCTTCCTGCCCAAGGCGGAAGTGCTGACGCTGGAGGAGATCGACCGGGTCTGCTCCGCCTTCGTGAAGCTGGGCACCCGCAAGCTGCGCCTGACCGGCGGCGAGCCGCTGGTCCGCAAGGGCATCCACGAGCTGATCCACAGCCTGGGCCGCCACGTGAAGGCCGGCGACCTGGACGAGCTGACGCTGACCACCAACGGCACGATGCTGTTCAAGTACGCGGGCGACCTGATGGACGCCGGCGTGCGCCGCATCAACGTGTCGCTGGACACGCTGAACGCGCACAAGTTCCAGGCCATCACCCGCTGGGGCCGGCTGGACAAGGTTCTGGGCGGCCTCGCCGCGGCGAAAGAGGCGGGGCTCAAGGTCAAGATCAACACGGTGGCGCTGAAGGGCGTCAACGACGACGAGTTCCACCGGCTGGTCGCCTGGTGCGGCGAGGAAGGCTTCGACCTGACCTTCATCGAGGTCATGCCGATGGGCGAGATCGGCGACACCGCGCGGCTCGACCAGTATCTGCCGCTGTCCATGGTCCGCGCCGAACTGGACAAGCGCTGGACGCTGAACGAGATCGACTACCGCACCGGAGGCCCCGCCCGCTATGTGCGCGTGGAGGAGACCGGCCAGCGCATCGGCTTCATCACCCCGCTGACGCACAATTTCTGCGAAAGCTGCAACCGCGTGCGGCTGACCTGCACCGGCACGCTCTACATGTGCCTGGGCCAGGAGGACGCCGCCGACCTGCGCACCCCGCTGCGCCTGAGCGACGACGACGAACTGCTGGTCTCCGCCGTGCGCGAGGCGATCGCCCGCAAGCCCAAGGGCCACGACTTCATCATCGACCGCCGCCACAAAGGCCCGGCGGTGCCGCGCCACATGAGCGTGACCGGCGGGTAAGGGCCGATGCCCGTCTTCCGCCCCGGAAGAGGGACCGGAAGAGGGAAAACATGGCGGCAATCTCTCGCGCTATGACCGCGGCGGGCTTCTTCGCGCCCCGGTCCTGCGCTATGGTCTTCGGGCCATGACCGAAACCGCCAACTCGCCCGTCGATCCCATTTCGGACCCGCTCGCTCCGCGCTCGTCGTTCCGGAAGCCGTCCGACATCCGCATCGCCTTCTGCTGCGCCGACACCGAGGAGGCGCGGCGGGCGCGCACGCGGCTGGTGCACCGCTACGGCAACGTGCCGCTGGAGGAGGCGGACATTGTCGTGGCCCTGGGCGGCGACGGCTTCCTGCTGGAGACGCTGCACAGGGCGCTGCGCCGCGACGGGCAGAACCCGCCTCCGGTCTACGGCATGAACCGCGGGTCGGTGGGCTTCCTGCTGAACGTCTTCCGGGAGGAGGATCTGCCGGAGCGGCTGGCGACCGCCCAGCACGTCACGCTGCACCCCCTGCGCATGCAGGCGACGCGCTGCAACGGCGAGCGGGTGGAGGCGCTGGGCATCAACGAGGTGTCGCTGCTGCGCGAAACCCGGCAGGCCGCCAAGCTGCGCATCACGGTGGACGGCGTCGTCCGCCTGCCGGAGCTGATCTGCGACGGTGTGCTGGTCGCCACGCCGGCGGGCAGCACGGCCTACAACCTGTCGGCCCACGGCCCGATCATCCCGCTGGGGGCCGGCGTGCTGGCGTTGACGCCGATCAGCGCCTTCCGGCCGCGGCGCTGGCGCGGCGCCCTGCTGCCGCACACCGCCAAGATCACCTTCGACATCCTGGAGGAAGTCAAGCGCCCGGTCAGCGCCGTCGCGGATTCGACCGAGGTGCGCGAGGTCATCCGCGTGGACGTGGAGGAGGCGCGCGACGTCTCCCTGACGCTGCTGTTCGACCCGGAACTGAACTTCGAGGAACGCATCCTCAAGGAACAGTTCACGCCGTAAGGCCGGGCCTACTCCGCGGCCTGCCCGGCGGCTTCTCCGGCGGCGCGATGGGCGGTCCGCGTCTCGGCGTGGTCGCAGATGCGGCCGATCAGGACGCCGAGGTCGTGCTGAAGCCGCGCGAAGCCCTCATGCCGTTCCAGCGTGTCCTCGTTCATGTAGAGGCCGCGGTTGATTTCCAGCTGGAGCGAATGGCGCCCGCGCGCCGGGTTGGAGTAGCGGGCGACCAGTTCCACGCCCTTGTAGGGATCGTTCAGCGCGACCTTGTAGCCGAGCCCGCGCAGCACGCCGGCCACCAGATCCACGAAGCCCGGCTCGCAGGTGGTGCCGTCGCGGTCGCCCAGGACGAAATCCGCGCCGATCCTGCGCGCGGAGCCCGGCCCCATGGTGGAGGGCATGGAGTGGCAGTTGACGTGCCACACCGCGCCGAAGCGGGCGGACAGGCCGTCCAGGATGCTGGCGACCTGGAAATGGTAGGGGCGGTAATAGCGGTCGATCCGCGCCGACACCTCGGCCACCGTCAGCCGGCCGTCGTACAGCGGCATGCCCGGCCGGCACAGGGTGCGGATCAGCCCCAGGCCCGCAAGGCTCTTTTCCGACGGGGACAGCGGTTCCGGCCAAACGCCGTCCAGCAAGTCCGGGTCGATGTCGTCGGCCGCGCGGTTGGCGTCGATGTAGGTGCGCGGAAACAGGGCGCAGAGCAGCGTCGCGCCATGTTCCGGCGCGTGGACGAACAGCTCGTCGACGTGGGTGTCCTCGGCCTGCCGCAGGGTGGACAAGGGGCAGGTGAAGGCGAAATCGCGGGGGTAGGACACGCCGCTGTGGGGCGAATCGAACAACACCGGCAGGTGCCGGCCGATCGGATCGTTGCGGACGAGCACGTCCTCGATCACGAAGCTCATGGCGGATCCCGGTGTTCCCACTGCGTCGGCGATACTCCGACGAACAGGGTCGGATATAGAGGATGGCCGGAATGGCGTCGACCAAAAACCGTCTTACATCGGGAAGGCCGCCGGGGAAGGCCACCGGCATCATGGAACAGAGACCATAAGGAACTGACTGCGGGGCTGGCGCACCGCCGCTGTCTTCGCCATACTGACAATCCGGCGACAGGCGCCTGGCAACCGCCCGAATCGCGAGAACCGCTTGACCGAGTCCTTTCCCCCTGTCGAACTGACGCCGCCGGACATCGCTCCGTACCGACACGGCAACACCGGAATCGACCACGTCACCACGCTGGACGGGGGCCGGCCGGGGCCGCATGCGGTCATCTGCGCCCTGATCCACGGCAACGAGATCGGCGGCGCCGTGGCGCTCGACACGCTGCTGCGCGCAGGCATCATGCCGAACCGAGGTCGGCTGACTCTGGTCTTCGCCAACACCGCCGCCTATCGCGGGTTCGACCCGCGGAGGCCCTACGCATCCCGCTTCGTGGACGAGGATCTGAACCGGGTCTGGTCGCTGGAGGTGCTGGACGGCCCGCGCGACAGCGTGGAGCTGCGCCGCGCGCGCCAGCTGCGGCCGGTGTTCGATACGGCCGACGCGATCCTGGACCTGCATTCCATGACCGCCGACACCGCACCCCTGATCCTGTGCGGCCGGACGGAGCGCGGGCGGGGCCTTGCCCGCCGGCTCGGCTACCCGGCCTGGATCGTGGCGGACGAGGGGCACGCGGCCGGCCGCCGCCTGATCGACTACGCAGGCTTCGCCGACCCGCAGGGGGAGCGCACCGCCATCCTGGTGGAATGCGGCCAGCACTGGCGGATCGAGACGGCCGCCGTCGCGCTGGAAAGCTGCCTGCGCTTCCTGCTGGTGCAGGAGATGATCGACCCGGCCCAGGCGGCGCGCCACCTGCGCCGGCACGACGATCCGCAACGGGTGGTGGAGGTCACCGACGCGGTGACCGCGATCACCGAGGACTTCACCTTCAACGCTCCCTACATCGGCATGGAGGTCATCCCGCGCGCCGGCACGCCGCTGGGCCGGGACGGATCGCGCACCATCGTCACCCCATACGACGACTGCGTGCTGATCATGCCGGCGCGCCGGCCGAAGTCCGGGCAGACCGCGGTCCGGCTGGGCCGGCTGGTTCCGTGACGCCCCCACGACCGGAGCCGCCGGACCGCAAGGCGGGTGCCCTTGCCTTTGCCCTGGCGCTGGTCATCGGGCTGGCCGGGGGCGCTTTGTTCGACCAGCTTCATCTGCCGCTGCCCTGGCTGATCGGGTCCATGCTGTTCACCACCGTGGCGGCCATGGCCGGCGTGCCGCTGCACGTTCCCAAGCGCCTGCGCGACGCGATGGTGATGATCCTCGGCATCATGCTGGGCAGCGGCTTCACTCCGGCCATCCTGGGGCGACTGGGGGAATGGACGGTGTCGCTCGGCAGCCTCGCCGTCTATCTGGTGGTGGCGACCGTG
Organism: Pseudomonadota bacterium; assembly: GCA_023413605.1. Classification (GTDB taxonomy): domain Bacteria; phylum Pseudomonadota; class Alphaproteobacteria; order Azospirillales; family Azospirillaceae; genus Azospirillum. The sequence continues at coordinate 5,688 of JAEZPL010000006.1, read as the reverse complement.
GTCGGGGTGCGGTATCTCCGCCGCACGGCCCGGCTGGACCCGGCGACGTCCTATTTCACCGCCACACCGGGCGGGCTGAACGAGATGGTGATGGTCGGGACGCAGATGGGCGGCGACACCCGAACCATGGCGTTGGCGCACGCGCTGCGGGTCATGCTGGTCGTCATCATCATCCCCTTCGCCTTCCAGGCCCTGGGCCTCTACGACCCGGCGCGGCGCGGGACCCTGGGGCCGGAGCTGCTCTCGCTGAGCCTGACCGACGTCGCACTGCTGAGCGCCTGCGCGCTGGGATATCCGATCGCGAAGGCGCTGCGCATCCCGGCGGCGCAGATCGTCGGGCCGATGCTGCTGTCCGCCGCCATCCACCTTGCCGGCCTGACGGAGGGCCGCCCGCCCGGCGTGCTGGTGGCCGGCGCGCAGGTGGTCATCGGGGCGGCGCTGGGCGCGCGCTTCACCGGGCTGAAGGTCAGCCGCATCGGACGGGACAGCCTGACGGCACTGGGCCTGACCCTGCTGATGCTGCTGGTCACCACCGCCACGGCCTGGCTGGTGGACGAGGCGACAGGCCTGGGCGTGGCGGCGCTGATCCTGGCCTTCGCTCCCGGCGGGCTGGCCGAGATGACCCTGGTCGCGCTGGCGCTGAACATCGACGGGGCGCTGGGCGCCACGCACCACATGGTGCGCATCATCCTGATCGTGACTCTGGCCCCCGCCGCCTATCTGCTGTGGCGCAAATGGGCGGCACGGGCGGCGCGCCGATAGGGCGCACCGGCACAATCGGCCCGGCACAATCGGTCGCACACACATACGCGTTGCAAATCTTGCGGATCGCTCGCCCGCCATGCGAGGGGAAGGTGTGGACAGGGCGGCGGATTGGCCACCGCCCGTGCCACAACAGAAGGAGGCGTGGAGGATGGAGAAAATCCTCGGTCTCCTGATCCTGCCGGTTCAGATCATCAAGGGTATCCTTGACCTTCTGAACCGGCAGTGATCGGGCCGGGAGGCAGGGGGTCGACTCCCCTGTCTCCCTAGCCTGATGATGATGCCTCGCGCGCCCGATTGCAAGACGCCCCATTAATTCGCGCTTGGCTTTCCCTTGGTCCATTCGGCGTTCGTGTCAAACAGCGGCACGGTGGAGATGGACATCTTGGCGGAGGCATCCTTCACCTGCCGGCTGTAGACCACATAGACCAGCGTGTCGTTCGGCCGGTCGTAGATGCGGCGGATGGCGATCGACTTGAAGATCAGGCTCTTGCGCTCGGAAAAGACCTCCTCCCCCTTCTCCGACACATTGATGTCGCCGATCACCAGAGGGCCGGTGCGCCGGCAGGAGATGGAGGCGTTGGAAGGATCCTCGAACCAGTTCCCCTTGGTCCGGCGGTCCAGCACGCTGCGGTCGAAATCGACCAGATGGCAGGTGACGCCCTTCACCTTCGGATCTTCGATCGCCTGCACCTGCAGCCCATTTCCGGTCCAGTCGTTGGAGAAGCGGCCGACCACCGCGTCCGCGGCGACTGCCACCGTCGGGGCAACCGTCGGAGGCAGCACGGAAAGCGCCAGGACCAACAGGCCGCCGCGGATGTTTATCGAAGGGAACGGGCTGCGCATCGCTCAGGAACTCCGGTCATCACAGGCCGGGGACCGCGGGCGCGGTCCCGGAATACCCCTAAATCGGGTGGGTCCGCTTTTCCGTCAAGCGTTCCCGCCCGGAGCGAAACGCCGGGAGTCCTTGCCGCGCATGAGCGACCGCACCATCGATCCTCCGCTGTCCGACCCGCCGGAACCGGTGACCGACCCCGTACCCCCGGCGAAGCATCCGCGCGACCCGGCGCGCGTGGCCGCGGTGGGCCTGTTCGTGATCGCCCTGCTGTTCACCCTGTATTTCGGGCGGGACGTGCTGCTGCCGATCATGCTGGCGCTGATCCTGAGCCTGCTGCTGCGCCCCTGCGTGCGCGGGCTGTACCGGCTGGGCCTGCCGGAGGGGCTGGGGGCGGCGCTGATGGTCATCCTGGTGTTCGGGGCGGCACTGATGGCCATCTACACGCTGGCCAATCCGGCGACGGAATGGGTCAACCGCATGCCGCGCGTCCTGCACGAGCTGGAATTCAAACTGGGCGACATCCGCGAGGGCATCAACCGCGCCCGCGAGGCCTCGCGCCAGTTGGAGCAGATCACCAGCGACCAGAACGGCGCCACGCGCGAAGTGGTGGTGCGCGGCCCCACGCTGGCCGAGCAGGTCTTCGCGCAGGTGGAGGCGGTGATCGCCAACGTCGTGATCCTGCAGGTGCTTCTGTATTTCTTCCTGGCCCGCGGCCGGCAGAGCCTTGAGGCGCTGATCGGCACCATGCGCAGCGTGGACGACCGCATCCATTACGCCATGGTCGCGGCCACGGTGCAACAGAACATCGCCGCCTACCTCGCCACCATCACGGTCATCAATTTCTTCCTGGGCGTCGCGACGGCGCTGGCGATGTGGGCCTGGGGCGTGCCGAACGCCGCCCTGTGGGGCACGCTGGCCGGGCTGATGAACTACATCCCCTTCATCGGGCCGGCGGTGGTGACCGCGATCCTGTTCCTGGTGTCCGTCCTCAGCTTCGAAGGGGTGCCCCACATCTTCGGACCGCCGCTGACCTTCGTCGTGCTGGCGACGCTGGAGGGCAATTTCCTGACGCCGATGATCGTCGGGCGCCGGCTGGCGCTGAACCCCATCGCGGTGTTCGTGTCGATCCTGTTCTGGGGCTGGATGTGGGGCATCCCCGGCGCCCTGCTGGCCGTGCCGATCCTGGCCATCCTGAAAATCCTGTTCGACGCGCACGAGCCGCTGAAGCCCATCGGCGCCCTGCTGGGGTGACATGCCGGGCTAAAGCCCGGATGCGGCGGAAGGTCTTCGGAGGAAAGACCAACTGGCCGGAACCCCGCCGCCATGGCATCGTTCCGCCATGCCCGCCAGGGCGTGACGGCGCAAACCATGGAGGTTGGGGGTATGGAGGTCGGCGGCTTTACCCTGTTCGTGATCGCGCTGCTGGTCTTCGCGCTGGCGCTGGTCCTGCTGGGCGTGCGGACCGTGGCGCAGGGACAGGAATGGACGGTGGAGCGATTCGGGCGCTACACCCGCACCCTGCAACCGGGCCTGCACCTGCTGATCCCGCTGATCGACCGGATCGGCCAGAAGCAAAGCATGATGGAAACGGTGCTCGACGTCCCCTCGCAGGAGGTCATCACGCGCGACAACGCGATGGTGACGGTGGACGGCGTCGTCTTCTATCAGGTGATCGACGCCGCCAAGGCGTCCTACGAGGTCAACAACCTCCAGCTCGCCATCCTGAACCTGACCATGACCAACGTGCGCACGGTCATGGGCTCCATGGACCTGGACGAGCTGCTGTCGCAGCGCGACCAGATCAACGCCCGCCTGCTGACCGTGGTGGACGAGGCGACCAGCCCCTGGGGCGTGAAGGTCACGCGCATCGAAATCCGCGACATCCAGCCGCCGCGCGACCTCGTGGACAGCATGGCCCGCCAGATGAAGGCGGAGCGCGACCGCCGCGCCTCGATCCTGGAGGCGGAGGGCCAGCGCCAAGCCGCCATCCTGCGCGCGGAGGGCGCCAAGCAGGCCGCCATCCTCCAGGCCGAAGGCCGGCGCGAGGCCGCCTTCCGCGACGCCGAGGCCCGCGAACGCGCCGCCCAGGCGGAGGCGGAGGCGACCCGGCTGGTGTCCGAGTCCATCGCCAACGGCAGCGTGCAGGCGATCAACTACTTCGTCGCCCAGCGCTATGTGGACGCGCTGACCGCCGTGGCGTCGGCCCCGAACCAGAAGGTGCTGTTCCTGCCGCTGGAGGCCGCGAACGTGATCGGCGCCATCGGCGGCATCGCCGAAATCGCCCGCGAGGCCTTCCCCAACCGCCCGCCCCCGACCACCACGCCTCCGGCGGCGGGACCGGCGCGGGGGCCGTGGAACCGGGATGACGCGCAGGCCGATTGAGCGCTCGATCGTTGGCCATGGCACGCCATGCCGGCGACTCACCACACAGACACAAAGAGCACAAAGATTTTCACAAAGGCGTGTCGCCGCGCCCCGAACGTTCGGGGTCAGCCGGGTTTCTTTGTGATAATCTTTGTGTCCTTAGTGCCTTTGTGGTGGAACCCCTTCCCACACGAATGAGCGCCCGATGATCGAGTTCTGGCACTGGTGGGTTCTGGCCGTCCTGCTGGGGGCGGTGGAGACGGTGGCGCCCGGTGCCGCGTTCCTGTGGCTGGGCGGGGCGGCCGGGGTGGTCGGGCTGGCCCTGCTGGTCTGGCCCGCCATGTCGTGGGAACTTCAGGGGCTGCTGTTCGCGGTGCTCGCCATCGTGGCCGTGGTCGGCGTGCGGGCGCTGTCGGAACGCTCAGCGGCGACGACGAGCACGCCGAACCTCAACCGCCGGGCGGAGCAGTACATCGGGACGCTGCACACGCTGGACAGCCCCATCGTCAACGGGCGCGGCCGCGCGCAGGTCGGGGACGGGCTGTGGAGCGTGGAAGGGCCGGACCTCCCCGCCGGGACCCGCGTCCGCGTCGTCGGCGCCGACGGCACCCGGCTGAAGGTCGAAAAGGCCTAGGCGCCAGCCGAATCGGCGCGACGGGGCCTCGTTGAGGTCGTCGCGGATTTGCTCCGCGTGACGGCCCAGCCGGCGGGCCAGCTCATCCAGGCTGTGGTCGCCGGTGGCCGCGGCCTGCTCCGCCGCTTGCCGGCTGAACGCCTCCAGTTGGCGCGCGATGGCTTTGTAATCGGGAATGCCGCGGCTTGATTCGAACTGCTGATCCATGGCCCCCTCGCCATGCTGCACTGCCAAAACATACCCTGGCATGCTGTCATGGCTCCGGGGCGCCGGAAATCAGGCTTACGGAGAAAAGACCCCACCTCTTCGGCAGGGTCCTGGCCGCGTGGACTATTCGAACCGGATAAGCGCCTCGCCGGACGGCCTAGTCGATCAACTCGTCCAGGGTCGCGCGGACGACCTGCACGATTTCCGCGCCGTACTGGCCGACACCCAGGTCGCGGGCGCCGACGATGATCGACAGCTCATGCTCGGTCGTCGGGGCGAAGCGGGCGATTTCCGGCACCAGCTCATCCGGCAGGACGGCGTCGCGGGTCAGGCCGGCGCGGGAGGCGGTGCGGTCCCGCCAGCCGTTCAGCGCGGCGTTGATGGCCGCCTCGATCTGGAGCGATTCCTCCTTGCGCCGCAGATCCTGGTACAGGACCAGGACGCGCCAGGCGCCCTCGGCGTAGGCGGTGTCGATGCGCTGCACCTCGACCGTGCGCAGGAAGGCGGACAGGTGGGCCTGCGCTTCCTCGGCGTTCGCGTCGGGGATCATGAAGGTGCGGATTTCGGTGCTCATGACGGTCCTCGGTCCGTGCCTCGCCTATTTCGGGAAGTTACACGAAACGGATGGGTTACCGCCAGCGCCGCGAACCGGCCATGGCGTTCGTTGCGCGTGACGGTAGAGGCGCTACCATCAAGGGTTGCGAGCGATGGGGTACTCCCGATAGCCGCTTGGCGGTGGCGGCCAGCAAACCGTTATCAGGCGAAGGATCGATCATTCGTCGCCGGAAGGACCATGCCCATGCCGCCGTTCAGCCTGAATCCAGCCCCCATCGCCCCCGGCCGGCCCCCCCCCACCCCCCCCCCGCCGCCGCCCCCCCGGGGG
>JAEZPL010000777.1 GCA_023413605.1 Pseudomonadota bacterium | reverse complement strand
GCATCGGGTTGTGCGCGTAGGATTCGCGCCTGCCGTTGCCGGTGGCGGCCATGCCCATCAGCCGGGCGTTCTGGCGGTCCTGCATGTAGCCGACCAGGATGCCGTCCTCGATCAGCACGGTGCGGTTGGTGGGCGTGCCCTCGTCATCGATGGTGAGCGAGCCGCGCCGCTCGGTGATCGTGCCGTCGTCGACGACGGTGACGCCCCTGGCCGCCACCTGCTGGCCGAGCAGCCCGGCGAAGGCGGAGGTCTTCTTGCGGTTGAAGTCACCCTCCAGCCCGTGGCCGATGGCCTCGTGCAGCAGGATGCCGGGCCAGCCGTTGCCCAGCACGACGGTCATCTCGCCCGCCGGGGCGGGGATGGAGGACAGGTTGACCAGCGCCGTCCGCAGCGCCTCGTCCACGAAGGCGCGCCACGTCTCGGGCTGGAGGTAGTGCTCGTAGGTCACGCGGCCGCCGCCGCCATAGCCGCCGGTCTCCATCCGGTCGCCGTCCGCCACCACGACGGCGACGTTCAGGCGCACCAGCGGGCGCAGGTCGGCGACGCGCACGCCGTCGGCGCGGATGATCTGCACCGCCTGCCACTCGCCGCTGATCGAGCAGGAGACCTGCCGCACGCGCGGATCCTTGGCGCGGGCGTAGGCGTCGATCTCCGCCAGCAGCTTCACCTTCTGTTCGAAGGGAACGATGGGCAGCGGGTTGTCGGGGATGTAGAGCGCGCGGTTGGTGCCCAGCGGCGGCTCGGCGAAGGTACCGGAATGGCCGGCCTGCACCGCCTGCACGGTCGCGGCGGCCCGCCGGATCGCGTCTTCCGACAGGCTGGAGGCGTGGGCGTAGCCCGTCGCCTCGCCCGCGATGGAGCGCAGCCCGAAACCCTGGGTCGTGTCGAAGCTGGCCGACTTCAGCTTTCCGTCGTCCCAGCCCAGCGACTCGCTCTGGGCATATTCCAGGTACAACTCGCCGTCGTCGGCGCCGCGCAGGGCTTCGGCGACGATCCCCTCGACGCGGGAACGGTCGAGGCCGGCGCGATTGAAGAACAGATCGTCGGTGGTGGCGAGCGCGCTCATGAAGACTCCGGGGTGTCGGACTTTTGTCGGAGAACGAAAGGATGCCGGCGCTCTCGCGCCCACACCCGCGATGTGGTCTAAGATCGAACTTATAGTGTGGCGACGGGCGCAGCGTCCGGCAAGGCTCGTTGTCCTTTTGCCGGGGTGGGGCGCAGAGATGGGAGATTCCGATATGGCCGATAACGCGCTGTCCGCCGGCCGCAGCGTCGAGGGCGCCGCCCGGCCCCTGAAGGACCACCCGCTTCGCGTGGTACTGACCAACGAGGTGCACACCCGCCCGTCGGAAGTGCTGTCCACACCCGTGCGAGCCACCACGCTGGCCATGCTGTCCGGCGAAGGCGCGTCGGAGGACGACCGCCACCATCTGGAAAAGCTGTGCGACTGGGCCGGCGTGCCGCGCCCGCCGGAAGGGGCGACCCACTACAGCGGCTCCTTCGGCAGCTTCCGCCTGAAGTGGGAGCGGCACACCGAATTTTCCACCTGGACCGTGTTTCGGCCGAGCGCCGCCGCGAACGGCGCGCTGGCCGATCCGTTCCTCGAACCGGCGCTGAACACCATCCCGCGGGAATGGCTGGCCGGCCTGCCGGGGGACCTGATGGTCGGCATCCACGTCGCCGTGCTCGACGCCGACACGGCGGAGCCGTCGCCCAACATGCTGGCGGCCCTGTTCGGCTCGCACGGCTACATCGGAACGCGCATCGCCGGGCGCGCGGCGACGGCCTGGACCGATTTCCGCATCCATGGCGACGGCTTCTCCCGCATCCTGATCGCCGACCATTCGATGACGCCGACCCAGGCCGGCCGGGTCGTGCAGCGGCTGCTGGAGATCGAGACCTACCGGGTGATGGCGCTGATGGCGCTGCCGGTGGCGCGCGGGGTGCTGCCGCGCATCGGCCCCATCGAGGCGGATCTGGCCGACATCACCGCCCGCATCGCCAAGCTGCGCGGGCTGGACGACGAGCGCGAACTGCTGGACCGGCTGACCCTGCTGGCCGCGCAGACCGAGCAGATCGCCGCCGAGACGGCCTACCGCTTCGGCGCGGCGCGCGCCTATTACAATCTGGTCGAACGGCGCATCCAGGAACTGCGGGAGGTCCGCATCGAGGGGCTGCCGACGGTCGGCGAGTTCATGGACCGCCGCCTTGCGCCCGCCATCCGCACCTGCGAGGCCGTGCAGTCGCGCCTGGAGGCGCTGTCGCAGCGGGTGGCCCGCGCCAGCACCCTGCTGCGCACCCGCGTCGAGATCGCGGTGGAGGGGCAGAACGCCGAGCTGCTGGCCTCCATGGACAAGCGGGCGCAATTGCAGCTCCGCCTCCAGGAGACGGTGGAGGGGTTTTCGGTGGTGGCGATCAGCTACTACCTCGTGGGCATCGTCGGCTACGCGGCCAAGGGGATGAAGGGGTTCGGCATGAAGGTCGACCCGGACCTCGTCGTCGGGCTGATGATTCCCATCGTGATCGCCTTCGTCTGGTCCGGCGTGCGCCGGATTCGCAAGGTCATCACCAGCTCACACTGATTCCGCCGCACCGCACCCGAGTCGGGGCAGGGGGCCGGTTTCGGCACCGGCTCCCGCGCATCAGCCCGCGACTCGGGATAAGCCGAATGGTGGATAAAGCGAATGGTTCGCCGTCTCTACAGTATTGTTTTGGCTCGATAATTCGCCGAACGAACAAAGTGCGACAGGATGTCGCAGTGATTGCCCCACGCTGACGTTCAACCTTCAAAGAAGCGAAAGCGTCCACCCTGCACGGCGCCTATGCCCATCGTGGGACGAAGGTAAGCTTGTTCCCAAGTGCAATGCAGGGTTAAGCTCGCGCTGCAGGCAAAGTGCCGCACCACGAATGGCATGAACCCTGCAAGCTCCGGCGTCCGCCATCAAAGCGTCCGCCGAAGCGAAATCCGGCCAACGCCGTAACGCTCGCCGTCGTCCGGGCAAAAATGTTCGGTACGCAAAAATATGAGCGAAGGCGAGGCCGGCGGGAAGGGTAACCGCGGCCTATGACCACGGGTTGCGGCCAACGAGAGGGTTGGGGATGAAGACGCAGACCCTGAACGCCGCCGTCCTGGCGGCGCTGACATCTTTGTGTGGTTTTTCCGGAAGCGGTTCGGCCGCGGAACCCCATCCTTGGCAATTGGGGCTTCAGGAAGCGGCGACGCCGGTCAAGCACGCCATGGATTCCTTCCATAGCCTGCTGACCGTCATCATCGTGGCCATCGTGCTGTTCGTGCTGGCGCTGCTGGTCATCTGCGTGATGCGGTTCAACGAAAAGAAGAACCCGGTGCCGAGCAAGACCTCGCACCACACGCTGCTGGAGGTGGCCTGGACCGTGCTCCCGGTCATCATCCTGATCGTCATCGCGGTGCCGTCCTTCAAGCTGCTGTACCAGGCGGAACGGACGCCGGAAGCGGAGATGACCATCAAGGTCACTGGACGGCAGTGGTACTGGGATTACGAATATCCCGACCACGGCAACATCGCCTTTTCCAGCTACATGATCCAGGACGCCGACCTGAAGCCCGGCCAGAAACGCCTTTTGGAGGTGGACAACCGCGTGGTGGTGCCGGTCGATACGACCGTGCGCGTGCTGGTGACGGCCGGCGACGTGATCCATTCCTGGGCGGTGCCGTCCTTCGGCGTCAAGAAGGACGCCGTGCCCGGCCGCACCAACGAGACCTGGATGAAGGTCGAGAAGGAAGGCGTCTACTACGGCCAGTGCTCCGAAATCTGCGGCGTCAACCACGGCTTCATGCCGATCGCGGTCGAGGCCGTCTCGAAGGAGAAGTTCGCCGAGTGGGTCGCCAAGGCCAAGGTCGCCTATGGCTCGCCTGACAAGATTGATGGCGATAAGCGTGACGTGGCCCAGGCCCCGGCCGGCGCTTCCGTTCAGTAAGGCTCAGCAAGTCGAATAAAAAACCATTCCGCCGACGCGAGGGTTAGAGACATGGCAAACGCCAATCCGGGGGAGGCGCAGGGGCATGGGCACGGGCACGACGACCACGTGCCGAGCTTCGCCCATCGCTGGTTCTACTCCACCAACCACAAGGACATCGGCACGCTCTACCTGATCTTCTCGGTCATCGCCGGGCTGATCGGCGGCCTGTTCTCCGTCATCATGCGCTTGGAGCTTCAGTCTCCGGGCATGCAGTTCGTGGCCGACGGGCAGATGTGGAACGTGCTGATCACGGCCCACGGCCTGATCATGGTGTTCTTCGTGGTCATGCCGGCGCTGATCGGCGGTTTCGGCAACTGGTTCGTGCCGCTCATGATCGGCTCGCCCGACATGGCGTTCCCGCGCATGAACAACATCAGCTTCTGGCTGCTGGTCCCGGCCTTCCTGCTGCTGCTCGGCTCCGCCTTCGTGGGGCAGGGCGCCGGCACGGGCTGGACGATCTACCCGCCGCTGTCCTCGCCGCTGGGCCAGAGCGGACCGTCGGTGGACATGGCGATCTTCGCCCTTCACCTGGCGGGCGCCTCGTCGATCCTGGGCGCGGTGAACTTCATCACGACCATCTTCAACATGCGCGCGCCGGGCATGACGCTGCACAAGATGCCGCTGTTCGTCTGGTCGATGCTGGTGACGGCCTTCCTGCTGCTGCTGGCCGTGCCGGTTCTGGGCGGCGCCATCACGATGCTGCTGACCGACCGCAACTTCGGCACCACCTTCTTCAACCCGGAAGGCGGCGGCGACCCGATCCTGTTCCAGCACCTGTTCTGGTTCTTCGGCCACCCCGAAGTCTACATCATGATCCTGCCGG
>JAEZPL010000753.1 GCA_023413605.1 Pseudomonadota bacterium | reverse complement strand
TTGCGGCCGAAGACGGCGTTGACCGTGCCGATGGCTCCGGTCAGGGCGTCGCGCGCGGCGTCGCCGCGGCCCTCCCCGATCAGGCGGCCGCGCACCCGCTCCAGCAGTTCAGCCGAGGCCTTGCGGGTGAAGGTGGTCGCCAGGATGCGGCCCGGCTCGATACCGGCGGCGACCGCGTCGCGATAGGCCGTGGTCAGGCGGTGGGTCTTGCCGGTGCCGGCGCTGGCCGTCACCACGTCGATGGGGGAGAGCGCGGTGGAGGGCGCATCGGTGGTCACGGCATCGGTGGTCACGACTGGGTACTCCCGACGCCGCACAGGCGTCCATAATCGCAAATCCGGCACGGCGGGCTGAGAAGGATGGCCGGCGGGCCGGCCGTGTCGTCGCCGGAATCGGGGATGCCCGGCGCCACGATCTCGCCCCCGTGCAGGCGGTCGAGCTGGTGGCGGCGGCTGTCCCAGGCCTTCCGCCAGACGTCGGGCAGGTCGCTTCCCGGCACATGGGCGTGGGCGGGAAACGGGGTCGGCGCGGTGAAGAGCAGCCGCTGCTGGGCGAGCATGAAGTAGCCGGCCGGAACGGACGGTCCCTCCCCATCCTGCATCCGGTCGGCCACAAGCCGTGCATAGACGGCGAGCTGGATGGCGCGCCCCTCGGCGATCTCCAGCCGGCGGTGCTTGTCCGATCCGCTCCATTTCAGGTCCAGGATGACCGGACGCCTCGCCCCGTCCTCCAGCAGCATGTCCAGGGTACCGTCGAGGGTGACGCCGCCCGCGTGCGTGGTCTCGTAGGGCAGTTCGCACCCGCGCACGGTCAGCCCGGCGTCCTCGATCAGGCCGGCCAGGGTGCGCGCGGCGGCAGCCACCGCGGTGCGGGCGCGCCCAAGTTCCAGCCCCTGACCCGGCCGTAGGAGCGGCGCCGCCAGCACGGGAAGCAGGCGGTCGAACAGGGCATCCGCGCGCCCCGCCGCCGCGTCGGGCGCCCAGACGGGCCGCTCGGTGAACAGCTCAGCCAGGACCGCGTGTGCCAGCGTGCCGACCAGCCGCGATCCATCCGGGATGCGACGCAACGCGCCCGGCCGGACGCCCGCCCCGTATTGCAAGGCCCAGGCAAAGGGGCAGCCGAGCAGGCGGTTCAAGCTGGTGGCCGACTCCTTCTCGCGCACCGGAACCGCGCCGGCCGGCACCCGCCACAGGCGCCGCGGTTTGGGCGGTTGCATGCCGTCCAGGGCAGCGCGCTCCACGACGCGCCCGGCCAGCGGCACGCGCTCCGCCCGCAGCAGGCGGGAGGCCTGCACCGCGCAGCCCCGGTCGCGCAGAAGCGGCTCCATCTCGTGCCACAGCGGGTGGGCCGTTGCGGGTTCCCCGGCAATCTTGCGGGGCTTCACCAGGACCAGCCGTTCGGCGGCGTTCAGGATGGGCAGGCGCCACGCCCAGGCCTCGCGGCGCAAGGCGTTCGTGGCCGGTTCCGGCAGACATCCGGCGGCGGCGAGGGCGGCGCGCTCCGCCGCACTCCACGGCGCGGCGGGCGCCGCGACGCCGGGGTCGAGGAAGCCCCACCACAGCACGGCGCGGGCCGCGCCCCAGATCTGACCCGGCCCGTCCACCACGGTCCAGGGCGCCGCCTCCGCCCCGCCGGCCGGGATGGCGGCGCCATCGGCGATCACAGAATCCAGCATGCGGTCGATCTGCGGCTTCGGAATGCGCGCCAGACCGCTGGCCGCGACCACCTCGGCCAGCGCTTCGGCCTGCGCGGCGACGGTGGCCAGCATCTCGTCACCCAGCCGGGCGCGCCCTGCCGCCCAAGTCCCGACGCGGCGGCAGAGGGCGGTGGCGGCCGGCGCGGGGATGCCGTCCGCCTCGTCGAAGCGCGGCGCCTCCAGCCAGCCGCGCCAGTCGCGCTCCTCCTCGGCGAGGCGGCGGGCGAGATCGGCCCCGTCCAGGCCACGCTCCGCCAGCCGGGCACGGCGGCGTTCCCCGGCGGTGCGCCACGCCTCCTGCCAAGCCGGGCTGCCGATGCCGGGCGCCTCTTGCAAGGCCGCCGCGAAGGCCCCGGCCACGCCCGTGGGGATCGGCGACTGCGGCAGGGTCAGCAACTCCATCAGGCGGTGGACGTCGATGGGGTCCCAGGCGGCGGCGAAGGCCAGCGACAGCACCTGGACGGCGGCGCGCCAGCGCGACCGCCCGGCACCGCCAACGCGCGGCAGGCCCAGCCGGTGGCAGGCCTCGTCCAGCAGCATGGTGCGCTGGCCGCGGATGACCACCACGCCGTGGTTGCCGTCCGGAGTGTCCCCAAGAGACGCGGCCAGCCAGCCGGCCACGGCCTCCACCGCCAGCCATTCGTCGTCGGCCTCCAGCACCGTGACGGAGCCGTCGTCCCGCCACGCCGGCTCACCGGGATCGCCGGTCAGCCGCCGTGCGAGGGCCGCGAGGTCGCCATCGGCGGCGGGCTCCGGCTGTCGGCAGGGGCGCACGGCCGTGCCGCAGGCCTCCAGCCTCCGCAGCAGGCCGCGCCACGCCTCGGGCAGAAGCTCCTCCGGGGTGGCGAGACGCAGGTCGGGCAGGGGTGGGCGCCGCAGGGCGTTCAGGGCTTCGAGGATGGTGTGCAGGCGCTCGCCCTGGCCGGGCGCCAGCGCGCCCGGCGCGCGTTCCACCTCCGCCAGGGCGTCGAGCCGGGGACCGCCGCCGGGAATCGCCCCGGTCCAGCCCGCCTCGACCAGCGAGTCGCGCCAGCCCAGCAGCATCCGGGCGACAGACCAGCCGTCGGCGGCCAGCGACCGGCTGAAGAAGCACCGCCCGTCGTCCACCGCGCGCAGCCGCGCCAGGTACTGCGCGATGCGCAGCGCGGGCGAGACCTCCGGCCCAGCGAGGCCGAGACGGGTTTCCAGATGCCGGACCAGCCCGGCCGGCCCGACGACGTCGGTGTCGAGGCTGGCGCCGGTCCCGGCGAAGGTTTCCGGCCAGCACGGCCCGTCCAGGTGCCACCCGAACAGTATACGCATGGGTCCACCCCCCACGTTTTGCGTGATGGGATGGTGGGTGCGACTGGTGAATGAATAGTTGATAAAACTTTTGTGCGCTATCGTGACGCACTGCCCATTTGATATCACCGCATCTTATCGTGCGCAAAAGCTGATGCCCTATGAGGCGATTTTCGAATGACTCCCTTCGATTCCTTTTTCGCCCGCGCCATGGGTGAGCCGAAATACCCGCCTTACGAGGACCATCAGCCCTACGCCTACCAGCGGCGTCTCGCCTTGGAACCCTGGTCGGAGGTGCTGATCGCTCCGACGGGTCTCGGCAAGACGGCGGCAGTGGTTCTCGGGTGGCTGTGGCGGCGCCGGATCGCGCGGGAGGACACGCCGACGCGGCTGGTGCTGTGCCTGCCGATGCGCACACTCGTGGAGCAGACCCGCGACCGCGTGCGCGGCTGGCTCACGAATCTTGGGGCGGACGCGAGCGACGGCGGCGATCTTCCCCACCCGGAGCACGGTGTCGTTGTCCTGATGGGCGGTGGAGAACAGGAGAAGGAGCCGCCACTCTGGGTGCGGTACCCCGAACGCCCGGCCATCCTGATCGGCACCCAGGACATGCTGCTGAGCCGCGCGCTGATGCGCGGCTACGGCATGAGCCGCTTCCGCTGGCCAGTGGACTTCGCCCTGCTGCACAACGACGCGCAATGGGTGTTCGACGAGGTGCAGGCGATGGGCGCCGGGCTAGCGACCTCGGCGCAGTTGCAAGGGCTGCGGAACGCCATGGGGACGGCGCGCCCCACCCGGTCGCTGTGGCTGTCGGCCACCCTGGACCCAACATGGCTCGTCACCGTGGATCACAAGGACCCTGGCCGGATCCTACGCGTGCCCGACGACGTGCCGCAGGACGCCGCCGATCCCCGCGTCCGCCGGCTGCTGGTCGATGCCCACAAGCGCGTCCGCCCCGCTGCGGCACGGCCGGGGGGTGCGGGCGGCAAGGATATCGACGCTTACGCGGCGGCCCTGGCAGGAGAGGTGCTCGAGGCTCATCGGCCCGGCCGCACCACCCTCGTCATCCTGAACACTGTGGCGCGGGCGCAGGCGGTGCACAGAGCGTTGAAAAAGCGCTTGGGGAAGGAGGATGCAGACAGGCTGCTCCTGATCCACAGCCGCTTCCGCCCGGCGGAGCGGAACGCGCAACTGAAGCGCCTGACCGGCCAGGACGCCACGCCGGACCGCATCGTCGTCGCGACCCAGGCCATCGAGGCCGGCGTGGACGTCACCTCGGCCGTACTGTTCACCGAACTGGCGCCGTGGCCGTCGCTGGTGCAGCGCTTCGGGCGCGTCAACCGAAACGGCGAGTGCGAGGACGGTGCCGAGATCTGCTGGATCGACCTGCCCGTTTCAAAGGAGGACGACCCTAAGGGCGAGTTGGCCGCGCCCTATGCGGCGGAGGATTTGGCGGAGGCGCGCGCCCGGCTCGCCGACCTTGCCGACGCGGCGCCGGCCAACCTGCCTCGGCCCGACCTGACGCCGGGCGACCGCGCGCCGCCGGTGCGGCACGTGCTGCGGCGCAAGGACCTGCTGGACCTGTTCGACACCGATCCCGACCTGACCGGCTTCGACATCGACGTCAGCCCCTTCATCCGCGACACGAAGGACACCGACTTCCAGGTGCTCTGGCGGAACTTCGCTGCGTTGAAGCCGTCCGATCAGCCCCTGCCCCGCCCGGACGAACTGTGCAGCGTCCCGATTCGCCGGTGGGAGGAACTGTTGAAGCGCCGGCAGGGCTGGCGTCTGAACCCGCAGGCGAAAGGGGCGGAGTCCATCTGGGCTCGCCTGGATGGTAAGCCCTGGCCGGGCCTCGTCGTCATGCTGGACGCGGCGCTTGGCGGCTACGATCCGGTCATCGGTTTCGCACCGGAAATCACGGATAAAAAGGTCACAGTTCCCGAACCGCCCCCCGTCGCGAAGACCAAGGCGCCCGATCCGGAGCCTGACACCGAGAGCCACGACGACGAGCGCGACACGCGGCAGGACCGGCCGGTCGCGCTGACCGACCATCTTGTCCGTGTGGCAAACGTGGTGGAGGACCTGTGCGCCGCGCTGGACAAAAGCCATCCGCTGCTTCCCGAAGAACGCGTCGCGGTCGTGACCGCCGCCCGCTGGCACGACGTGGGCAAGGCGCACTGCATGTTCCAGGAGCGGATGGTGGAACCCGTCCGCCCGCCGGACGCGCTGCTGGCCAAAGCCATGGAATACGACCGTAAGAAGGGACGTCCCTATTTCCGGCACGAGCTGGCCTCGGCGCTCGCCTATCTGCACCAGAACGGTGGCGCCGATGCCGACACCAATAGGGCCGATCTGGTCGCCTATCTGATCGCCGCGCACCATGGGAAGGTGCGGCTGTCTCTGCGCGCCCTTCCCCAGGAAAGCGCACCGGCTGGCGTGCTCCGCTATGCCCGCGGCGTCCACGAGGGGGACGGTTTGCCGGCCGTCGATCTCGGCGATGGCACCCGTTCGGACCCGGTGTCCCTGTCGCTCGGCCTGATGGAGTTGGGCGACAGCGGGGAACAGGGGCCGAGCTGGGCCGCCCGCACCTCGCGCCTGCTGGAGGACCGCAAGCCGTTCCGGCTCGCTTGGCTGGAAAGCCTTGTGCGCATCGCCGACTGGCGCGCCTCGGCGGATGAACAGGACGCCAACGAGCAGGACAAGGCTGGGCAGGAGGACGAGCATGGGCAACGGTGAACGGCACGAGCACCTCCTGAATGGCTGCGCGCCGGTTCCGCTGGCGGGATACCTGAAGGCGCTGGGCGTCCTGCGCCTGATCGCAGAACAGCCGGACAAGGATGCTGCCGGCTGGTGGCAGGACGAGACCTTCCACCTCCGCACCCGACTGACCGACGAGGAATTGCTGGCCTTCTTCCTGAACGACTACCGGCCGAGCGCGGTGGTGGCGCCATGGAACGGCGGCAGCGGCTTCTTCGCCGGCGACAACCGCGACGGCTTCACGCCGTTGCGGGACAGCCCGGCAGAGCGCTTCGCCGGCCTGCGTTCTGCGATGGAAACGTGCGAACGGGCGCTGTCCGACGCCGGCCTTGTCGAACGCCCGCAGGGAGAGGCGAAGCTGGCTTTCGTCCTGAGCCTGCGCGCGCAATTGCCGGACGAAGCGCTGGCTTGGATCGACGCGGCACTCGCCCTGTCGCGCGATGACCTGCTGTTCCCGCCCCTGCTGGGCACCGGCGGCAACGACGG
>JAEZPL010000748.1 GCA_023413605.1 Pseudomonadota bacterium | reverse complement strand
AAATCCGTGGCATCCGTGTCAACGTTGCCCGCGCATCGGTACGCGAAAAGAATCGACCACCTCACGCCGACAGCCGCGACACCGCCAGCTTCAGGTCGGCGAGAAAAGTCGGCTGCTCGGCCAACTGGCCGCGCAGGATGTAGCTGGGGTGGAAGGTCGGCACCACGTCCACGCCGGGCAGCAGGCGGCAGGGCTGCACGGTGCCGCGCAACTGCATGATCCCGTTCTGGCCGGTCAACGCCCACAACGGCGTGCGGCCCAGCGCGACGATGACGCGGGGGGCGTAGGTCTCCAGCGTGCGCTGCAAATGCTCGATCTCGCCGGAAAACTCCGCCAGCACCCAGTCGGACGTACCGAACGGCCCCCAACGCTCGTCCACCGCCCGCCCCTCCTTCTTCGCGCGGGTGCGGGAGGAGAAGAAATGCGCCACCTTGTTGCCCGGCGGCTGATGGCGGAAGACGTTGGCGACGAGGCACTGCGCGCGCTCCACGCCCGCAATGTGCAGGTTCTCGTCCAGCAGCTTGCCGCTGCGCCCGACGAAGGGCTTGCCCTGCTTGGCCTCCTCCGCCCCCGGCGCCTCTCCGACGATGGCGAGCCGCGGCCCCGCGGCGGGCTTGCTGGGCTGCTGGTAGTCGGCGAAGGGCAGATCGGTCATGGCGCGGTTCCGGTGCGGAAAGGACGTGCCGGGACAACAATCGAGTCCGGGCTTTGGTCCTATAGCCAAGCTTCCGCTTCGTCTCAACGCCCCCGGCCTTGCCCCGCGCCCTTTCCGCCCCACGATTGTTGGTCGAACGAAGACCATAAGAACGGAGGGCACGAGATGGCCGCGCAACAGGAACTGTCCGGGATGACCTGCGAGCCGTGCCGGGGCGGCATTCCCCCGATGGACCGCGCCATGGCGGAAAGCTATCTGGTCCAGGTGCCGGGCTGGTCGATCAAGGGGAACCCGGACCGGCTGGAGCGCGACTTCCGCTTCCGCAATTTCCGCGAGGCGCAGGGCTTCGCGATGCGCGTCGGCGACCTGTGCGAGTCGGAAGGCCACCACGCCGAAATCCTCTACGGCTGGGGCCACTGCACCGTCTCCTTCTGGACGCACAAGATCAACGGCCTGCACGAGAACGACTTCATCATGGCCGCCAAGGTGAACGGCCTGTCGGACGAGCCCTATGTCCCGGCGTCCGAATCCATGGGCGACGTGTCGCCGACCGCGCGTCCCGGTTGAGTCTGGTTGACTTGGCCAGCCCTCTCTGAGAGACCGGACGGCATCGCCACTCCGGAGGGAGCATCCCCGTGTCCAGCCAGCCCGTCGTGATCCAATGGGGCCTGTCCAGCTACAGCGGCTGGGGCGTGAACGGGTTGCAGATCGCGCTGTGCTGGACGCGCACCGGACGCTTCGCGCCGCTCTGCTCCCTGCCGGTCCGGCTTGAGGAGATCGCGCTGTCGCCCCTGGAATGGCAGCGCATGGCCGGGTTCTTTCGCGACTCCGACGGTTTCTGCAAGCAGATCGCCCCGCACGCCGGGCAAGAGATCGGCGTGTCCGTGCCGGTTCTGCGCGGGCTTGGCAACAACCTCGCCGGCAGCCGGTCGGTGGACGGGATCACGCTGAATGGCCAGCCGACCATCGGCGTCTGCTATCTGGAGGACACCGGCATCGACGCGGAGGGCCGGGCGCGCGCCGACCGCTGCGCGGCCATCGTTGCCGGGTCCAGCTTCGTCGCGCGGGTGCTGGAGAGCGCCGGCATCGCGCGAGTTCGCACCGTGCTCCAGGGTGTCGACCCGACGCACTTCCACCCAGCGCCCAGGGCCGGCTGGTTCCGCGACCGCTTCGTCGTCTTCTCCGGCGGCAAGCCGGAGTTCCGCAAGGGGCAGGACCTCGCCCTGCTCGCCTTCCGCGCCTTTGCCGAGCGCCACCCCGAAGCGCTGCTGCTGACCGCCTGGCACGGCCCCTGGCCGGAGGCGGCCCGCTCGCTGGAGGCCAACCCGGCCGTCGCCCCCGTGCGCTTCCACGAGGACGGTCGCTTCGACGCGGCGGGCTGGGCCGCCGCCAACGGCATCCGGCCGGGTCAGGTGATGGATCTCGGCCCCGTGCCCAACGCCGACATGGCCCGGATCCTGCGCGAGGTGGACGTCGGCCTGTTTCCCAACCGCGGCGAGGGCGGCACCAACCTTGTCTCCATGGAATGCATGGCCTGCGGCGTGCCGGCGATCCTGTCGGCCAACACCGGCCATCTGGACCTGATCCGCGACGGCACCTGCCTTCCCCTGACCCGTCAGAACCCCATCGGCGCGTCCTTCGGCACGGAGGGCTGGGGAGAAAGCGACGTGGAGGAGATCGTCGCCGCCCTGGAAAGCGCCTGGAGCGACCGCGACGCCGCCGCGCAGATCGGCCACGCGGGTGCCGCCTTCCTGTCCGACCTGACCTGGGACCGCTACGCGGCCGGCGTCGCGGACGTCGTGGCGGAGCACCTGTAACCGCCAGCCATCACGTTTACGGCGACGCTACCAGCAGGGTCTGCGGCGCCGGGGCGAGGCTGTCGAACTCCACCCGCCCATAGCCGGCGGCGGCGCAGATGCGTTCGAAGTCGCGCCGCGTGTAGGCCGTGCCGGACGGCGTGGTGGTCAGCATCAGGAAGGCGAACATCGCCGGAAGCGGCGGGCTCGCGCGATCCTCGTCCGGGACGAAGTCTGGCGCCAGCACGCAACCGCCCGGCCCCAGCGCGTGGAGCACCCGGCGCAGCACCGCCGCACAGGCGGCTTCGTCGAAATGGTGCAGGAAGTTCGGCATCAGCACCACGTCGTAAGGACCGCCGAGCGTGGCCTCGAAGGCGCTGCCGGCGATCCAGCGGAAGCGGTCGGACAGGCCGGCGGCCTGCACATGCTCGCGCGCCACCTCCAGCACCGCCCCCCAGTCCAGCGCCGTCACCTCCGCCTGGGGGAAACGGCGGGCGACCTCGATGCCATACAGGCCATGGCTGGCGGCGATGTCCAGCACCCGCCGCGGGTCCAGGCCGCGGGCCTGCATCCGGTCCGCCGTTCTCGCCGCGATCGGCGTGGCGAAGGGCACCATCGCCCGCGCGAACTTGATCCAGACGGGGTTGTCCGGGGCCACGCTGGCCAGCCCCGGCGCGCCGCCGTTGCACACGCTGCCGTCCGGCGCATCCAGCACCAGGCTCAGCATTTCCGGCGAGGCCAGGAACCCTTCGGACGCGCCCAGCGCCGCCGGGGAGCGCCGGTCTAGGAACGCCGCCGCAGTGGGGCTGAGGCTGTACTCCCCGCCGGTCTTCCCCAGCAATCCCAGCGAGGTCAGGTAATCGCAGAGGATGCGCACCCCACGCTCGGCCGCCCCGGTGCGCCCGGCGATGGCCGCCGCGGTGCGCGCGCCCTCGCCGATGACCGTGCAGACGTCCAGCCGGATCGCCGCGACCAGCGCCGCCGTCCGGACATAGCCGAGAAGGCCGTCGAAGATGATGGTTGGCGAGGGTTGGTCATGCATCGGGGGGCCTCCACCGGATCGGGCCGCAACTCCCCCAGCGTAATCCCGTGCCGCCCACCCCCGCCGCACGCATCGGGGGTAGGCTTCCAAAAGCTGGATAGGGACCGCGCTACAGCGCCCGGACCGCCGCCACCAGCCGTTCCACCTCCTCCTCGCTGTTGTAATAGTGCGGGGAGGCGCGGACCACGTCGGTCAGCCCGCGGGCGTCCATGTCGAACCGCGTCGACGGTGCGGAGGAGACCGACACATTGATGCCCTGCCCGCCCAGCGCGGCCTTGCCCAGCGCTGCCTTGATCGACGACGGCTCCTTGCCGTTCAGCGTGAAGGTCACGATGGCGCAGCGCTCCGCGCCGAGGTCGCGCACGGTGACGCCGGGGATCGCGGCCAGACGCTGCCGCAGGGTCTCGGCCAGCCCGAAGGCGCGCTCGCGGATCGCCCCCAGCCCCCAGGACAGGGCGTAGTCCACCGCGACGCCCAACCCGATGCGGGCGGCGATGTTGCTCTCCCACAGTTCGAACCGGCGGGCGTCGGGCCGCATTTCATAGCGGTCGGGGGCGACCAGCGCCGCGCCGTGCAGGTCCAGGGTGTGCGGCTCGATGCGGTCCAGCCAATCCTTGCGCACATAAAGGAAGCCGGTGCCGCGCGGCCCGCGCAGGAACTTGCGCCCGGTCGCCGACAGGAAGTCGCAGCCGAGTTCCGCAACATCCACCGGCATCTGCCCGACCGTCTGGCAGGCGTCGAGCAGGTAGGGGATGCCGTACCGCCGCGCCACGCGCCCGATGGCCGCCGCCGGGTTGACCAGCCCGCCGTTGGTCGGGATATGGGTGATGGCGATCAGCTTCACCGGCCCTTTCCCCGTATCGGCGATCATCGCCTCCAGCGCCTCCACCGAGGTCTGGCCGGTCTCGTCGCTGGGAATGACCTCGATGACCGCGCCGGTGCGCCGGGCCACTTGCAAGAAGGGGATGACGTTGGCCGCGTATTCGGCGCGCGCGGTCAGAATGCGGTCTCCCGGCTGGAATCCGCCGCCCGGAAGACAGGCCAGCGCGTTGAAGGCCATGTCCCAGGCGACCGTCGCGCTTTCCACCAGCGCCACTTCTTCCCGCGAGCAGGCCAGCAGCGTCGCCACCGCGTCGTAGGTCCTCTCCAGCTTCGCGCTGTTGCGGGCTTCGGCCTCATAGCCGCCGATGGTCGCCTCGAGCGCCTGATGCTCGGCCACGGCGTCCAGCACGGGCTGTGGCGGCAGGGCGGCGCCGGCGTTGTTGAAGTGGGTGACATGCCGGGTGCCCGGCGTCTCGGCACGGGCGCGCGCGACGTCGATAGCCATGATTCCTCCCTTCGATTTTTTTATGGAGCGCCGGAAAGTTCGGGTTCGCCGATATGAACCGCCAGCCAGACGGTCGGCCGGTCGGGATCGGTCCAGGCCACGCGATGGCGGGTGTGGGCGGGGATCATCATCCAGTCGCCGGGGCCAAGCGGACGCTCCGCCTCACCGTCGATCTGGAGGCGTGCGGCGCCCTGGACCACAAGCACGAACTCGCCCCAGGCCTGATCGTACCAGAAGCCTTCAGGGGACGACTGGCCGGTGGACAGGATGCGCTCCACGCGCACGCCCACGGCCGTTGCAAGTGTCGTGAACAGTTCCTCCGGCAGACGGCCGGGCGGCAGATCGCTCAGCAGACTGCCGGCGGGAACGCTCATCCCCAGAGTTCGGAGGCCGGCGGGCACAGCACCGCGCCGTCGTAATGCAGGGCCGGCGTGCGGTCTTCCGCCAGCAGCAGCGGCCCGTCGAGGTCGACGTAGCGCGCACCCTGCGCCACCAGCACGGCGGGCGCCATGGCGAGCGAGGTGGCGACCATGCAGCCGACCATGACGTCAAAACCGGCTTCTTCCGCCGCCCGTTTCAGCAACAGCGCCTCGGTCAGGCCGCCCGTCTTGTCGAGCTTGATATTGACGACGCGGTAGATGCCCTTCAGCCGGTCCAGCGATTCCAGCCCGTGACAGGACTCGTCCGCCCCCAGCGGCACCGGGCAGTCGATGCCGCGGAGATCCTCGTCCTGGCCGGCGGGCAGCGGCTGCTCGATCATTTCCACGCCCAGGTCGGCCAGCACCGGCGCGAAGCGGTGAAGCTGGTCCAGCGTCCAGGCCTCGTTGGCATCGACGATCAGTCGGGTCGCCGGGGCGGCCTCGCGCACCGCGCGGACGCGGTCCAGGTCGCCTTCGCCTGTCAGCTTCATCTTCAAAATCGGGTGGTTGGGCGCCCGCTCCCGCGCCGCGGCCGCCATGGCGGCGGGCTCGTCCACGCTCAGCGTGTAGCAGGTGACGAGCTTCTTCGGCGCGTCGGGCAGGCCCGCCAGACGCCAGGCCGGCTTGGCCGCCTGCTTGGCCTCCAGGTCCCACAGCGCGCAGTCCAGCGCGTTGCGCGCGGCACCCGGCGGCATGATCGCCCGCAGCCGTTCCCGGTCCAACCCGGCCGCGACCTCACCCGCCATGGCCTCCAGCGCCTTCACCACCTCGTCCAGGGACTCGCCGTAGCGGGCATAGGGCACGCATTCGCCCCGCCCGCGCTTGCAAGCCTCCACAACCTCGGCCACCACGACCTGGGCCTCGGTCTTGGCGCCGCGTGATATGCGGAACGTCCCGGCGATCGGGAAGCTATCGCGGCGAACGTAAAGACGACGGGAGGTCGAGGACATCGGTTTCTCCAGCAACGCGGCGGACCCGGAGTTTAGACGAACCCACCGCGATGACCAGAGCACGGTAGGAATGCCTGCCTTACCCGACAGGCCCGGTTCGATCTTAAAGCGAATGGCAAATCGCTTTAAGCGGATCGGAATCCGCTTTGGAGATCCGGATCCTGCACGATGGCTCCGTACCAGCCCAGCCCTTTGTAGGTCTCGTAGCCCGGCGTCAGCGCATAGCCGAAGACCCGGCCGGACGCGTCGGCATAGTGCCCGATCGTGCCGTCGCCCTGGCGCAGGGGAATGGTCTCGCTCAGCAGCCCGCGCCCGTCGGACGAGGCGATGACCCGGTGCCGCGCGTCGAGCAGCAGGCAGCGCGACCGCTCCCGCTCGCCGTCCTCCAGCCGGACACCCTGGACCACGGCGGCGGCCTGCGGTTCCCAGTCGAAGAAGATGCCCAGCACGCCGATGGGCTCCCCGTCCGCCTCGCCGGCGCGGCGGATGGCCGTGGCGTAGGTGGCGACCACACGGTCGTCCAGACGCGGGTTGCGCATCACGTCGCCCACCGTGAACTCGCCGCCGTTGCGGGTGTTCAGCGCCTGACGGAACCACGCCTCGTCCACCACGTCGGCGCCGACGGCGTTCAGGTAGCGGCTGGGGCGGCCGGTCGCGATCACCTCGCCCTTCAGGTCGCAGATCCACAGGTCGAGATAGACGGTGTAGGACTCCAGGATCACGCCCAGCCGGTGCGAGGCGTGGCGGCGGTTCTCCTCCGTCGGGTCGGCGGCGCAATCGACCACGGCGCTGTCGGTCGCCCACCAGCGCACGTCGCAGGACCGTTCATTG
>JAEZPL010000696.1 GCA_023413605.1 Pseudomonadota bacterium | reverse complement strand
CTTGCGGGTCGGCTGCAGCGTGTTGGGGTCGGCCACCATCAGCCCTTCCAGCGTGGCGTAGTTGACGCCCTGGCGGGCTTTCAGCGCCGCGCGCTCCTCCAGCGGCAGGGCGTCCCACTGCTCGTGCCAGGCGCAGATGGTGACGGGGCCGTAGACCTCCGTCAGGCCATAGACGTGGGTGACGTCGAACTCCATGCGCTCGATCTTCTCGATCACCGCGGCGGGCGGGGCGGCGCCGGCGGTCATCATCTTGACGCCGCGCGGGATATCGCGCCGCTGGTCGGCCGGGGCGTTGACGATCAGGCCCATGATGATGGGCGCGCCGCACATGTGGGTGACGCCCAGGTCGGCCAGCGCGTCGTAGATGCCCTTGGCCGTGATGGCCCGCAGGCACACGTTGGTGCCGGCCATGGCGGTGACCGTCCAGGGGAAGCACCAGCCGTTGCAGTGGAACATCGGCAGCGTCCACAGGTAAACGGGATGATGCGGCATTGCCCAGGTGACGACGTTGCCCATGGCGTTCAGGTAGGCGCCGCGGTGATGGTACACGACGCCCTTCGGGTTGCCGGTGGTGCCCGAGGTGTAGTTCAGCGCGATCGCCTGCCACTCGTTGGCCGGCATCGGCCAGTCGAAGGCGGGGTCGCCGGTCTCCAGGAACTGCTCGTAGGTCTGCTCGCCGATCAGTTCGCCGCCCTTGGCCTGCGGATCGTCGATGTCGATGACGATGGGGCGGCGCTTCGGCTCCAGCATGTGGACCGCCTTGGAGATGACGCCCGAGAATTCCCGGTCGGTCAGCAGGACCTTGGCCTCGCCATGCTCCAGGATGAAGGCCAGCGCCTCGGCGTCCAGGCGGATGTTCAGGGCGTTCAGCACGGCGCCGGCCATCGGCACGCCGAAATGCGCCTCGAAGGATTCCGGGGTGTTGGGGGCCATGACGGCCACCGTGTCGCCCAGCCCGATGCCGCGCTTGGTCAGCGCGGAGGCAAGGCGCACGCAGCGCTCGTAGGTTTCCGCCCAGGTGCGGCGGACCGGGCCGTGGATGATGGCGGTGCGCTGCGGGTAGACGGCGGCGGTGCGGCGCAGGAACGACAGCGGCGACAGCGGCACCGTGTTGGCCGCGTTCTGGTCGAGGTCGGTCTCGTACGGATTGTGCCGGGTGTCGGTCATGCTGGCCTCCCTATTCCTCTCGCAACGGTCGCAAGGATTTCGTTGGGCGAGAGTCTTGCCAGAGAAGCCGGGGGCGTGGAAGGGGGCAGAGGCGTTGCTGCGCCGACATGACGCGCACCCCGCCGGGCCGCGTCACATTGACCGATTGACCCGCTGTTTCTAGCCCTTGCGCACCGCTTCCACCCGTCCGCCGGTCATGCTGACGAGCTGGGCGGGGGTCAGGCGGAAGACGGCGTTGGGCGTGCCGGCGGCGGCCCAGACCGTCTCAAACGCCATCAGATCGGCGTCGATCAGGACCAGCGGCGGCACGGCGTGGCCGATGGGCGGCACACCGCCGATGGCGTAGCCGGTGTTGTCGCGCACGAAGTCGGGATCGGCGCGCTCGATCTTCTCGCCGATCAGGCGACCGACGGCCTTCTCGTCCACGCGGTTGACCCCGCTGGCGATCACCAGGACCGGACGGCCGGATTCCTTCGCGCGGAAAATCAAGGACTTGGCGATCTCCGCGACGGTGCAGCCGATGGCGTTGGCGGCGTCCTCGGAGGTGCGGGTGCTGCCCTCATGCTCCACCACCCGGTGGCCGAGCCCGATCCCGTCGAGCACGGCCTGAACGCGAAGGGCGGAGGCGCTGAGGTCCGTCATGGCGGTGGCCTTCTTTTACTGGGCCAGTTCGCGGGAGCGGCGGGTGGCCGCGGCGACGGCCTTGTCGAGCACCGGCTGAAGACCGTCTTCGGCCATCAACGCGTCCAGCGCCGCCTGGGTGGTGCCGTTGGGGCTGGTGACCGCCTTGCGCAGATCAGCGGCGGCAGCTGGCGACTGGTGCAGAAGCTCGCCCGCACCCGCAACGGTGGCCCGCGCCAGACGCATGGCAAGGTCGGCCGGAAGGCCGGACGACTCGCCGGCCTTGGCCAGGGCCTCGACCATCAGGAACACATAGGCCGGGCCGCTGCCCGACACGGCGGTGACCGGGTCCAGCAGCGATTCGTCCTCCACCCACGCGACCTCGCCCACCGCCGACAGCAGCGCGTCGGACAGGGACTTCTGCGCCTCGGTCACCACGGCGTTGCCGACGGCGACGGTCATGCCGCGCCCGATGGCGGCGGGGGTGTTGGGCATGGAGCGCACGACGGCGGCGGCGTCCCCCAGCAGCGTTTCGAAGAAGCCGATGGTCTTGCCGGCCGCGATGGACAGGAACACGGTGCCGGGGCGGACCAGCGCCGCGTAGGCCGGCAGCACCTGCTCCATCACCTGCGGCTTGACGGCCAGGACGACCACGTCCGGCACGAAGCCGCCCGGCAGGTCGGCCGGACCGTTGGCCGGGGAAACGGCGGGGTTGCCGCGCACGCTGTCCGGCAGGCCCGCGGGCTCCACCACCACGACGCGCGACGCCGTGCCGGCCTTCAGCCAGCCGTCCAGCATCGCCCCGCCCATCTTGCCGCAGCCGACCAGAAGGAGTGAGCAGCCCGCCTGTGAACCCGCCTGTGCCATCGGAACTACGCCTCGCCCACGGTGTCGAGAATGGCGGCGGACACCGCGTCCGACGCCGACTTGCCGCCCCAGATGACGAACTGGAAGGCGGGGTAGAAACGTTCGCACTCCGACAGCGCGATCTCGACGAGGTCCTCCAACTGTTCGACCGTGGCGCCGCGCGACCCGCGCAGCAGCATGGTCTGGCGGAACATCGGCGTGTGTTCCTCAGCGCAAACGTCGAAGTGGCCCAGCCACATGCGCGCGTTCACCTCGGCCAGCAGGTCGTTGGCGGCGGAACGGCGCGCGGCCGGCACCTTCATGTCGAACTGACAGGAAAACTGCATCGCGCAGACGTCCGGCTGCCACACGAAATAGAGCCGGTAGTCGCACCAGCGCCCCCCGATCTCGACGATCATCTCGTCCTCGCTGGCCCGTGCGAAGGGCCATTCGTTGGCGGTGACGATCTCCTCGACGATGTCCAGGGGATTGTGCGCGGAAGAGGGGGTGTCGACGGCAACAGCCGACATGTCGGCATCCTCCTGTGAAGGCGCGGTGGTGGACGGCACCGCCCTCAGGCCCCCAGGGCTGAACCCCGAGATGTTGTGTCTTCCGACCGGAGGGCTACCACCTTATGAACCGTGCCAAAAGGGTATGGCCGGCGCAACTGATTTCGGCAGTGCGTCCGTGATGGTTTGGAGACCGGCGGCGGGGAATCAGCCCGCCGCGCCGGCTTCGTCGGTGGTGTCGACGGGTTTGCCCGCATGGCCCGGCGCGCGGCGGCGGGGGCCTGCCTCTTCGTGCAGCAGGGTGCGGTCGGCCAGCAGGGTGGCGACCGTGGCCTCCAGCGCCGTCAGGCGCTCGGCCATCGCCTCCTGCTCCTCGCGGGCCTTGGCGGCCATGGCGCGAACGGCCTCGTACTCCTCGCGGCTGACGACGTCCATCCGCGACAGAACGCGCTCGAACTGCTGGCGCATCTGCGCCTCGGCCTCTTCACGCAAGGACGACAGCGCGCCAAGCGCGCCGCCCGCAACACGGGCCAGATCGTCCAAAAGCTTGTTGTCCACCTGCATCGACTCAAAATCCGGGTTTTGGCTGTCACATTATGGGACCCACCCCGCAGAACTTCAACGGGCTTGGGCGCGATGCGTCACGGACGCACAGTATTTGATGCGTCACGGACGCACAGGCTTTTTTTGTTGCGTCATGGACGCACAGGGTTTAACGCCGCAGGCCCTCGATCAGCCCCTTCAGCAGCGTCTCCGGCTTGGCGGGCGCGCTGCCGCCGGTATCGGGAAGCGCATCGCCCTTCGGCGCGATGCGGTTCAGCAGACCTTCGGCCGCGCGTCGGGCGAAATACTCCTGCATCTCCTGCATCTCGAAGGAACGGGTCGGCTTGTCCAGCGGGCCGGTCAGGCGCAACGTCAGCGGCGGCAGCGTCCGGTCAGCAAGAATCGACACGCGCACGCGCATGTCGATGCGGTCGGCCGGCAGGTCGATCTGCCCCGCTCCGGCCGCCTCCCCCACCGCGGACTTCAGGCGCAGGTCCTCGGTGCGCACAACCCCATGGTCCACGGCGAAGGTGCCGTCGAGGCTGGCGAAGCGCGTCTCGCCGCCCTGAAGACCGCCCATGACCGCGCCCAGCAGTTCCTGCGGACGCTCCAGCTTCGTCAGCCGGTCGCGCAGGGCACCGATGTCGAGGCCGCGGATCACGCCGTCGCGTGCGCTCAGCCGACCATGCCCGGACAGCCCCTTGACCAGGGCGTCGCGGGTGGTGCCGGTGGTGGTCAGCGACGATTCGAGATCGAGCGTCCCGCCGGTGAGCGCCAGCGATCCGGTGCCGAACGCCTCCGACAGCTGCGCCTTGACCAGCGTGATGTCGGCCTCCGCCTTCGGCGGCTGGCCGTCGGGAGCCGCGAGCCGGCCGGTGATGCCGAGTTGCCCGCCCAGCAGGCCGCCGTCGAACTGCTCCAGCGTCAGGACGCCGTTCTGCACGGCGGCCCGCAGGGACGGATGCTCGATGCGCGTATCGCCCTTGACCAGCGCCGAGGAGGTCAGCAGCAGCCGCCCGTCGAAACCGCGCAGCCAGCCGAAGTCAAGCGCACCCGCCAAATCGCCGGGCGCGGCCGTTCCGGATTGCGCACCGGACTGGGCCGCTCCGCCTGACGGGCGGGACGCCGCGGCCGGTGCGGCGGCGAGATGGTCGAGGTCGAGGTCGCCGGTCTGGATGTCCGCGTCCACGCGCGGCTTGGCGCCGTTCAGGTCGGCGTTGGCGCGGCCCCGCAGGGACGTCCCGGCCACCGTGCCCTGGATGTTGGCGAGCGAGAAGACCTTCCGGGTGCCGTTCAGCTCCGTGTAGAGGTCGACAGGGCCGTAGCGTCCGCCCTCCCCGCTGTCGGTGAACAGCCCGACGATCTGGCCCAGTTCCGGAAACCGGGTGCGCAGCTTCAACTCGGCCGCGGGTTCCTTCTCCAGGTTCAGCAGCGTGCCGCCGGCCTCCAGATTGCCGCTGGCCGCGTCCATGGTCAGCTCCACGGCCATGCGCTCGGCATCGCCGGCCACCCGGGCCTGCGCCTTCACCGGCCCCAGCCGCTCCGGCGAAGGAGCGCCGGCCGGCCAAGCGACGACGCGCGACAGGCCGTCCAGGCTCGCGGCCTCGGCGTTCAGCGTCAGGTGCGCGCCGCGCAGCGGCGACAGGCCGGCGATCTGGCCATCCAGCCGCCCCTTCATCCCGGCGATGTCGTCGACCTTGGCCTCCTTGATGGAGAGCGCGCCGCCCGCCGCGGTGGCGTCCACACGAAGGCCCTGCACCGGCATGTTGCGCACGGTCAGTTGCCCGACGGTCAGGTCCAGATTGGCGTCCACCTCCGCCAGCAGCCGGGCCGGGCTCAGCGCCGCGCGCTTGCCCTTCCCGTTGCCGGGAGCCGCCTGGGCCGGCGCGGTGCCGGAGGCGGACGGAGCCCCCGCAGCCGCATCGGCGGCATGCGGCAGGTAGGCGTCCAGGTTCAGCCGGTCGAGGTCGAGCCGCGCGCCGAAGGCCGGCCGGCCGCGATCCACATAGGCGATGGCGCCGGTCAGGCGGCTGGTGTCCACCCGCAGGTCGAGCCCGCCGACGTCGAGCCGGCCGGGGCGCCCCTGAAGCCGCGCGGCCAGCGACGCCCGGCGCAGCCGGTCCGCCGGCACCGGATGCACGTCCACCTTCATCCATTCCAGCAGGGCGCGCAGGTTGTCGGCGTTCGCCTCCAGCCGCAGATCGAGGTTGGGCTGGCCATTCACCGCCGCCAGCTCTCCGGCCGCGACGATGTCGGAACCGCCGGGCAGCAGCGCGCTGAAACGGTCGATGTTCAGCCGGCCGCCGGCAAGGCTGGCCTCCACCCGTCCCTGACGGACCACGCCGCCGTTGTAGGTGAT
>JAEZPL010000663.1 GCA_023413605.1 Pseudomonadota bacterium | reverse complement strand
ACCGCACCTACGCGCTGGAGCGGGGCCGCGTCGTCCACAGCGGCCCCAGCCGCCCCCTGCTGGAGGATTTCGAGCTGCGGCGGAAGGTTCTGTGGTTGTGACGCGCGCATCGCAAGGAGCCTGACATGACAAGAGTGGGCATCGTCGGAGCCGGCCTGATCGGCCGCGCCTGGGCCATCGTGTTCGCGCGGGGCGGCTGCCGGGTCCGTCTGGTGGACACCAGCTACGACACCGCGCAGGCAGCGCTTGGCCTGATCCGCACCGGCCTACGCGACCTTGCCGAGGCCGGCCTGCTGGACGAGGGCCCGGGCGCGATCCTGGAGCGCATCGGCATGGCCGCCGACCTTGAGGAGGCGGTGGGCGATGCCGATTACGTGCAGGAAAACCTGCCGGAACGGCTGGACCTGAAGCGCACCATCTTCGCGGAACTGGACCGGTTGGCGCCGGCGGACGCGATCCTGGCCAGTTCCACCTCCGCCATTCCCGGTTCCGCCTTCACGGAGGAACTGGCGGGGCGGGATCGCTGCCTTGTGGCGCACCCCGTCAACCCGCCGCATCTCGTGCCGTTGGTGGAGCTGTGCCGCACGCCCTGGACGTCCGACGCGGCGGTGCGGCGCGCCCGTGCGCTGATGGAGCAGGTGGGGCAGGTGCCGGTGACGGTGGAGCGCGAGGTGGAGGGCTTCGTGCTGAATCGGCTGCAAGGCGCCCTGCTGAACGAGGCGCTGCGGCTGGTCGCGCACGGCTATGTCTCGCCGGAGGATCTGGACCGCACGGTGCGTGACGGGCTGGGCCTGCGCTGGTCCTTCATGGGACCGTTCGAGACCATCGACCTCAACGCGCCGGATGGGGTGGCCGACTACGCCGCGCGCTACGGCGGCTTCTACGACCGGTTGGCGGCGCAGCCGCTGCCCGACGCCGGTTGGGGGCATCCGGTGGTGGAGCGCATCCACGGCAATCGCCGCGCCGCCCTGCCCGCCGACGCGCTGACCGCGCGCCAGCTGTGGCGCGACCGACGCCTGATGGGGCTGATCGCCCATAAGAGATCCCGCGCCGCGCGCGGGGAATGAGAAGGACCAAGACGATGCTGGGAGCACAAGGAATGGATTTCGGCCTGAGCGGCCGGCGCGTGCTGATCACCGCCGGGGCGGCCGGCATCGGGCGCGCGGTGGCCGACGGCTTCATCGCCGCGGGCGCCCGCGTCCATGTCTGCGACATCGCCGACGAGGCGCTGGACGACTTCCGCGCCACGCACCCGAACCACGGCGCCACCCGCACCGACGTTGCCGACCGCGCCGCCATCGATGCCCTGTTCGATGAGGTGCACGGCCTGTGGGGCGGGCTGGACGTGCTGGTCAACAACGCCGGCATCGCCGGCCCCACCGCGCCGGTGGAGGAGATCGCCGACGCCGACTGGCACCGAACCATCGCCGTCAACCTCGACAGCCACTTCTATGGACTGACCCGCGCGGTGCCGATGCTGAAGGCGACGAACGACGGCTGCATCGTCGCATTGTCCTCCATCGCCGGGCGGCTCGGCTACGCTTACCGCCTGCCTTACGCGGCGACGAAATGGGCTGTGGTGGGCATGGTCAAGAGCCTTGCCATCGAACTGGGCCCGGCCGGAATCCGTGTGAACGCGGTTCTGCCCGGCGTGGTGCAGGGGCCGCGCATCCAGGCGGTGATCGCCGCCCGCGCCGCCACGTTGGGCGTCGCGCACGAGGCGATGGAGGCGGAATACCGGGGCAAGGCCTCGCTCGACCGCATGGTGACGGCGGAGGATGTCGCCAACACCATTCTGTTCCTGTGCTCCACGGCAGGCCGGAACATCAGCGGGCAGGCCATCAGCGTCGACGGCAACGTCGTCGCGCTTTGACAAAAATCCAGGGAGGGAAACGACGCATGGCTTCGAAGAAAAACGGCCGGAAGGTCATCGTCACCTGCGCCGTGACCGGCGCCATCCACACGCCCAGCATGTCGCCGCACCTGCCGGTGACGCCGGACGAGATCGCGGAGAACGCCATCGCGGCGGCGGAGGCCGGGGCCACCGTCATCCACCTGCACGCCCGTGACCCGCAAACCGGCCGGCCCACCCAGGACCCGGGCGCCTTTCAGGAATTCCTGCCGCGCATCAAGCAGAACACGGCGGCGGTCATCAACCTGACCACCGGCGGCAGCCCCCACATGACCATCGAGGAGCGTCTGCGCCCCGCCGCGCATTTCAAGCCGGAGGTCGCGTCGCTCAACATGGGATCCATGAACTTCGGGCTGTTCCCGATGCTGGACCGTTTCCAGACCTTCCAGCACGACTGGGAGAGGCAGCACCTGGAGAACAGCCGCGATCTGGTCTTCAAGAACACCTTCAAGGACATCGAGCACATCCTGAAGACCTGTTCCGGCAACGGCACGCGGTTCGAGTTCGAGTGCTACGACATCTCGCACCTCTACAACCTCGCCCACTTCCTCGACCGAAAGCTGGTGACGCCGCCGCTGTTCGTGCAGTCGGTCTTCGGCATCCTGGGCGGCATCGGCCCGCATCCGGAGGACGTGCTGCACATGAAGCGCACCGCCGACCGGCTGTTCGGCGACCAGTATGTCTGGTCGGTGCTGGGCGCCGGGCGCAACCAGATGCCGGTGGCCTCCATGTCGCTGGCGCTGGGCGGCAACGTGCGCGTCGGTTTGGAGGACAGCCTGTGGGCCGGACCGGGCCGCCTCGCCACATCCAACGCCGAACAGGTGCGGATCGTCCGGTCGCTGATCGAAGGGCTGGCCCTGGAGGTCGCGACCCCGGAGGAAGCCCGCGCCATGCTGGCGTTGAAGGGCGGCCACGACGTGAATTTCTAAATCGGGTGAACTTCCAATACGAACGCCGAAAAAGTCCGCGCGCTTATGCTTGCCAAGGGGGGCGAAGACATGTGGGACATCCCACATGCGCTGGACCGGCATCCCGGGCCGGTTCGTCGATGTGGGACGTCCCACATCATCCATCTCAGAACGAAGGCGTTTGATGGTTTCCACCAAACGCCTTCGGTTCAAACCCGACAGCACATGACGCGGGCATGTGCGAAAGGGTGATACGGCCGGCGCCTTCAGGCTCCGGCCGTATCACGCCGACTGGTCGGCGTCCCCAAGAATGGCGTCGATCTCCGAACGCAGCCGCAGCAGCCGTTCCCGATACGCACGGTCGAGAAGATGGCGCTGCTCCCGAACGACGGCAACATCGCGCATGATGCGCTTCACGCTCGCCTGAAGTGTCCGTTGGGGATCGTGCGGACCGGCTTCACGGGCATCCAGCCCTTGCGCGTGATCGCGCTTCGCCTGCCGGACGGCTTTGACCGAAGCGCCCGCCTTCGCCTGCTCCCACAGCGCGGGACGCAGATCGTTCGGTGCCGCCGCGATCTCGATCAGCACCGACCGCGATACATGCGTGAAGGACGCGGCGTATTCCTCCAGCATCGTCGCCGGTAGCGACAGGATGGCGAGCAGCTTCGTGATGTCGGTGCGGTCCTTGCCGACGACCGCGGCCAGTTCGTCGTGGGTGTAGCCGTGCTTCTCGGCCAGACGGGCGAGGGCGGAGGCATACTCCATCGCGTTGAGATCGACACGCTGGACGTTGTCGATCAACCCGATCTCGTCCGGGTCCCCGGACGTGAGAATGGCGAAGATCGTCTTGCGGCCAAGCAACTCGTGGGCGCGAACTCGGCGTTCCCCGCCGATCAGCAGATACTCGCCCTGGGGAAGCGGCCGGACCAGGATTGGATTCTGCAATCCATGGCGGTCGATGGACGCTGCCAGACTGCGCAGTTCCGCTTCGTCGAAATGCCGGCGGGGCTGGTCGGGGTTGCGGTGAACCCGTTCCAGATCCAGTTCAACCACGTGCGGGAAGCCCGCAGACGTGCCGAACAGCTTGTCGGTGCCGACCGTCAGAGTGGGGGAGCCGCCCAGCAGTTCCTTTGTCTTGCGCTCGAATTTACGCGACATGGGCTTTCTCCCGCTGCGTAGCGTAGGCGCGGATCTGGCGGGCCACCTCGCGGAAGGTGTCCGCTCCCGGCGCGTTCGGGTCGCCCGCCAGCGTGATCATGCCGGCGGCAGCGGCCTTTCCATAGACGGTGGCGCGGGGGATCGGGGGAAACACCGGAACCTGATTGGCGTAGGATTCGCGCAGTTCCTGCAGCGTCGCCCGATCCTGGGTCAGGCGTTCGTTGTACATGGTCGGGATGATGCCGGCGATCTTGAGGCCGGGGTTCACGCGGCGCCGGATCCGGGTGATGGTGTCCACCAGCCGTTTCACGCCCAGCAGCGACAGCGCTTCCGTCTGGACGGGCACGATGACCAGTTCCGCCGCCGACAGCGCGTTTGCCGTCACCAAGCCCAGGTTCGGTGCGCAGTCCATCACCACGAAGTCATAGGAGGACCGCACCTCGTCCAGCTTCTCGCGCAGGATAAGGCCGCCGGTGGAATCGGCGGCCAGTTCCACATCGGCGTCGGCCAGCGAAAGGCCGGCCGGGACGAGGTCCAGCCCGCGCTCGCCGGTCGGAACGATGACCGACGCGATCGGCTCGTCCGTGCGAAGCACGAAGTAAAGCGTTTTGCGCCGCTGCTCCAGATCCACGATGGCGGCGTTGCCGATGCCGACATGGACGGTCGCGTTGCTCTGGGAATCGCAATCGATCAGCAGCACCCGCGCGCCACCCTCGGTCAGGGCGTAGGCGAGGTTCACCGCCGTTGCCGTCTTGCCCACGCCGCCCTTCTGGTTGGCGATCGCCAGGAAGGTGGCCGAACGCGGGCGATCGTCGGTCGTCTGGTTGTCCAGGAAGTCCACCAGCTGCTGGGGGATTCGTTCCGCCCCGCTCTCCCACCGGCTGATCTTCGCCTTGGTGTAGCTGCGGCCAAGCTGATCGTTGAGCCAGTCCGCAAATTGCGTCTGGTTTTCCCCGCGGCGTTCGCGCAATTGGCGCATATCGTCCCCACCAAGCGGCGGCATCGGCACCCTCATCGATTGGTTTGGGCGATTCTGCGCAAGTTGCCGGAACTTTGTCAACGGAAGCTCGCCGAGTTGCCGGAACTGCGGCAAGATTGCTCCGATGGGCTTTGCCACGTGGACCGGACCAAGGCACGGGAACCCCCGGACCTCCAACGGATTTGCGCCGCAGCGGCCGCGGTCTGCCAGCCGCGGTCTGCCAGCCGGTCATCGCCTGCGCCCGCAAGGTGCGCAGGGTGCGGCAGGAGACCAGATGGCGATGGAAGTGGAAGGTCTGGAGGTCGACGGTGTTGTCGCGGTCGTCAACCGCACACGGACCTTGGACGCCCGAACGTCGCTCGCGTCGTCGGATCACCAGCAGGGCTGGGGCGTACTCCCGCCCTCGCCGACTTCATGCAAAAAGCCGGCGCACATCTGTGGCGCCGGCTTTCCGTTGTTCTTTCTGTCGGTTTTGGCTCATTCCGCACAGGAGGAAGGGGAATGGCCGAAGCTGTGCCCGCCTACATGTGGGCGGGAAGCCAAAGGATGATCGCCGGGAAGGCCAACAGCAACGCGATCACGACAAGGTGGCTGAACACATGAGGGACGATGCCCCGAAACACCTCCTTCACCGGAGTGTTCGAGTATTTGGAAACGACGAAGGCGTTCAAGCCCATGGGTGGCGTCACCAGCCCAAGTTCGGCGATGACGATGACGATGATGCCGAACCACACCAGGTCGAAGCCGAGCGAAGCGACCAGCGGCGCGACAATCGGAACCGTCAGCACCAGAATCGCCATCTGGTCGAGGAAGCAGCCGAGGATCAGGTAGATCGAGACCAGCACCAGCATGATGACCCAGCGGTTCACCTCCAGGGTGCCCACCCAGGTGACAAGGCTCTGCGTGGTTTGGGTCAGGACGAAGAAGGTCGAGAAGATGTGCGCGCCCAGCAAAATAATGCCGATCATGCAGGAGGTGCGCACGGCACGGCTCAGCAACTGCGGCAACTCGACCCGGTCGAAACCGCGGCGCAGAATGTAGAGCACCCCGGCAAAAAAGGCGCCGAGGGCCGAAGCCTCGGTCGGCGTGGCGATTCCGGTGTAAATCACCCCGGTCACCGACATCAGGAGGACCAGCATCGGACCCACGCCGGCCAGCATGGCGATCTTCTCACGCAACGGGAGCTTCGGCGCCAGCGGCGCATGGTCCGGGTTGAGCCGAGCCAGGACATAGACCGTCAGCGCGATGGTCAGCGTGACGATCAGGCCCGGCAGGATCCCCGCGACCAGCAGTTTCGCCACCCCGACATCGGCCAGAAGCCCGTAGATGACCATGGCGATCGAGGGCGGAATCAGCATCGAAAGCGTGCCCGAAATCGCCACCGCGCCCGAGGCCAACCGCGGTTCATACCCCTGATCGAGCATCGCCTTGAGCGACGTCGAGGAAAGGGTGGCGGCGGCGGCTGTGGACGATCCGCAGATCGCGCCGAAACCGGCGCCCGCCAGAGCCGTCGCGATGCCCAGCCCACCCGAGATGCGGCCGAACCAGGCCGAGGCGCATTTGAAAAGATCGTCGGCCACGCCCGAGCGCAGAACGAATTCCGCCATCAACAGGAACATCGGGATGGTCAGGAATTCGTAGGAGGCCGCGGTGTCCTTGGGCAGCGTCGAAAGGACGCCGAACATGGCCTGGAATCCCCCGGCAAAGAACAGGCCGACCGCACCGGAAATCGCCAGGGCAAAGCCGACCGGGCAGCGAATGATCAGCAGAATCAGCAGGAGAAGAGTGATCAGCGCGGCGGTCATTCGAGGACGTCTCCATGCGTAAGGACTTCAGGATCGGCGCCCAGTGCGATGAGGCTCAGGAGGTGCAGGAACAGGCGCAGGGTCATCACGGCCGTGCCGATGGCGATTGGCAGGTAGGACACCCAGACCGGCCAGGCGATGATACCGGGGAAGAATTCGTTGTCGACATAGGCGTAGTAGAGGTTTTCGAAGGCCCCCCAGCTTATAATTCCGAAGACGAGCGCCGCCGCAGTAACCCAAAACATTTCCATTGCCACGTGTATTTTGGGGGGTATTGACTTAGGCAGGAAGTCGACGCCGATGTGGTCGCCTTCGCGGAAGGTGTCAGAGATCGCAAAATGAATGGCCGCGATTAATAGATAGTAGGAGATCAGCTCGAAGGACCAGGAAAAGGGCGCATGCAGCACATAGCGCACGAAGGTGTCGGCGGTGACGATCAGCATGATGGCGATCACCGCCAGGACAGACAGCCCCGAGAGGGCAAGTTCCGTCCGTTTGAGCAGGGTGTTCACGAATCCTCCCATTTCTCCGGGCAATTCTCCAGGCCCGGATAGAGCCGCGCCGGGTGCGGCGACATTCAGGTCTCCAGTCTTGCGCCGGTCGTGATTTCGACGACGCGCAGCCCGCTCTTGTGCCGGGCGTTTAAAAGGTTGATCCATTCATCGACAGTGCCCGCGACCTTGCCAGTCCGTCGGGTCTGTGCGGCAGCCGCCGGTCCGGCCGTCATCACGCCCGCATTCGTGGTTGCTTTCTTGTGGCGTGGGCGGTGCGAGCGGCAATCCGGCAGCGCAGGAGGTTGGAACGGCTCTTGCCCAGTGTGCGGCCGGGAAAGTTGACGAGGCCGACGTGCCCAACCAGTCTGCGCACAGTCATTTCAGTCCAAAATGCTGGCGCGTGCAGAGCAAAGCAATGAAGAGGCAATCGGTTGTGGAGCAGCCATGGATCGATAACGTCACAAGCATTGGCAGCTTGCGCGCGGGCAAGCAGGCAACTCGCGGCAGCGAGCCTGACCGTGATCGTCATTTGGCCTCCTTCACGACATGATGCTGACGTTCCTTTACAGCATTGTCGGTCTTTGAGCATATTCTTCTCGAAGGGCCGGCGGACGGCAATTCACGCCGACGCGGCATGCGCCTATACCTATTGCAGTTGTTTCCTATGTGGCGGGCATCCGTATTGACGCCCCGCGCCATGGCGCGGGGCACACTGTTCAGGGCTTTCCGAGCGGGCGTCCGTTCATTCAGCTGCGGCTTTGACCGGGCGCTTGAGCATCAGGCCGGTGCGGCGCAGGGACACGACGAGCTCTTCCCGCTGATTGATGCCCCGCAGTTCGAATTCCACGATTCCGGTTCCGGGGCGCGACTGGGATTCGCGCTTCGAGATGACTTCGGTTTCGCTGTAGATCGTGTCGCCGAAAAAGACCGGCTTGGGGAACTTCACATCGGTGAAGCCGAGGTTGGCCAAGGTGGTGCCAAGCGTCATTTCGTTGACGCCGACGCCGCAGACCAGGGTCAAGGTGAACAGCGAGTTGACGATGCGCTTTCCATAGATCGAGTTCTTGCAATATTCCTCGTCCATGTGCAGCCAGGCACAATTGTACGCCAACGCCGAGAACAAAAGGTTGTCGGTTTCCGTCACCGTGCGGGTGATGGCGTGCTTGTAAATTTTTCCAGGCTCAAGGTCTTCATAATATTTGCCGGTGGCGAGTTCTTCGTAGTTCACGGCCATGGGGTTTCATCTCCCGGAGAAATGGACAATTCAGGCCAAGGTCTCCCCTGCCTTTTGCCAGAGACGCGGCAACATTCGGCCTTTCCATCGGGAAAGCGCGAGCGGAGGGACCGGCCATTTCGGATCTTGGGATGGCGCCAGATTGCGGTGCCACCCAACAAAGCTAGTACCAGGGCCGCCGCGGCCGCAACGTGAATGTCCGGGCGACGACAAGGGTATAGGCCGTGCCTGGGGGAGTGGCCGATTTCGCCTATATCGGCTTGCGCCTTTGGCTGCGATAGGCTGTCGGTGACGCGGCATTCCACGCATCGGGCACCAAAGGCGGCGGGCTCGGCCCTTATGGGGCCGGCAACCGCGGCACGGAA
>JAEZPL010000633.1 GCA_023413605.1 Pseudomonadota bacterium | reverse complement strand
TTTCCAGCCGGGCCGGGCCGGCCGGAAACCGGCACGATCTCGACGTCGGTCACGGGCGGCTCTCCTCCTCCCGCAGGGCGGGCGGTCGGTCGCGGGGCGGGGCGCCGGTCAGATCGGCCACCCAGGGATAGCGCTTCGCCTCCTCCGCGTCGTAGCCCAGGTTGAAGACGGTGGGGCTGCGCGGGCGGCTCCGCGTCTCGTTGGACAGGGTGCCGGCGAGATGGTCGACCAGCGGGGTGGTGATGCCGAAGTTGCTGGTTTCGTCGTGGAAGTGGTGCGCCAGATGGCGCTGCTTGATGCGCAGCAGGAAGGCGTTCTTCGGCTTGACGTTCAGGTGCTGCATGCAGTGGCAGAACTCATACAGGCACATCAGCGTCGTGGCGCTGGCGAGCGCCGCCGCGGCGCCGGCCGGCCCGTCCACCGCCCAGCCGATGGGCAGGGCGAGCGCCAGGATCAGCGGCAGCGTGTTGGCCAGCGATCCGAACAGCACCTCCAGCCGGTGCGGATCCTGGTGATGGTCGAAATGGATGCGCTTCCACAGCGCCGCGGTCAGCCGCGACTTGTAGAGGACGCGGGCGTGCAGCACGAAGCGGTGCAGGCCGTATTCCACCAGCGGGTAGAGCAGCACCATGGCCAGCGCGGCGAGCGCGGTGCGGCCGCCGCGTTCGGTCCACAGGACGGCCAGCGCCGTCGCGACGAGGGCCGTGGCCGCGTAGACCTGGATCGCCGGGTAGGTCGCGTAGGCCACCAGCAGATCGCGGAAGCTCATCCGGCCCAGATCGTAGGTCCGGCCCTTCCAGCCTGTCTTGCCTGTGCGCTGTTCGGAAGCGGCGGGCATCGCTCACTCCTCCAGCGACAGAAGGAGCCAGCCGCCGATGCAGCCGAACAGCACCAGCGGGAACCAGACGGCCAGCGCGGGGGGAAGCGTGTTGGCCTCCGCCAGCGCGGACAGCAACCCCTGGAACAGCAGGAACACCAGCCCGAGCGCCAGCCCGGCGGCGACCCCGGAGCCGAAGCGCTGGCTGCGGCGGATTCCGTGCAGCGCCGGCTGGGCCAGCAGCAGCATGACGAAGGACGACGCGGGGATGGAGAAGGTCTTCTGCATCTGGGTCTCGTAATAGGCGCGATGCTTCGTGCCGGACCATGCGCCGTCCAGGATGGACCGGATCCGATGGAGCGACAGGAACAGGGTGGGCTTGGCGACGAAGGCGACGTTGTCGGGGGACGGGCCGTCCGGCCAGGGCAGGGCGTCGCGGTGTTCCGCCGTCTGGACGCCGTTCCTCAGGGCCAGGATCTCGGCATCGCGCAGCGTCCAGCGCCCGTCGTCCCAGTCGGCGTTCCGCGCCAGGATGCGGCTGGTCGCCCGGCCCTGGTCGTCGCGGAACACGATGGTCACGCCGGTGAGGCGGTGGCCATGGTCGTCCACCGTGGCGATGGAGACGATGCTGTCGCCCACGCGCATCCACACCGGCTTGTCGGGGGCTTCATCCGCCTGCGCCATGGGGGCCGCGCGCTCCGCCCACCACTCCTGCAAGGCATGCTCCGCTCGCGGCACCACCTGATCCAGCAGCAGGACGTGCAGCAGGACGACGATGGCCACGGGCGGGGCCAGCAGCCGGAGGAACAGCCAGGGCGAGGCGCCGACCGAGCGCAGGGCGACCACCTCGTTGTGCTGCGCCAGCGTCATGAAGGCGCTGAGCGCGCCGATCAGCACGGCCAGCGGCACGAGCTGGTTCACGAACATGGGCAGGCGCAGGGCGATGTAGGTCAGCAGGTCGGCCGCACCCTGCCCGCGCTCCAGCACCGTGCTCGCCTTGTCCAGCAGGTCGAGCAGCTGCAGCAGGGCGGCGAAGGCCAGCAGCACGGCCAGGAACCGTCCGATGAAGGCCCGCGAGAAATAACGGATCAGCGTCACGTCGGCACTCTCCGGCGCGGAAGGAGGCGGCGCAGGTGCCGGGTGATGCCTTCGACCCGTTCGAACAGCGCCTCGAAGGGGTTCGTGCCGGGCCGCCGTTCGGTGCTGGCGAACAGCGCGCCGCAGCCGATGGCGAAGACCGTGAACGGTCCCCACAGGCTGTACAGCGGATCGGCACGCCCCAGGTCGGCCAGGCTTTCGCCCAGCTGAACGGCGTGGTGGTAGAGCAGCAGGATGACAGCGGCCAGGGCGATTCCCTGCCAGCGGAAGGTCCGCTTCGCCGCCATACCCATCGGCACGGCCAGCATGGGCAGCACGAGCAGGGAGACCGAGCGGACCAGCCGCGCGTGGAATTCCGCCTTCAGCCGGCTGTGCGGCACCTTGGACTGCGGGTCGTGCCACGCGTCGCGCAGCTCCGTCAGCGTCATCTCGCGCTCGCTGTCGCCGCGGCTTCGGAACAGGGGGTGTTTCACGGTGAAGGGGCGGCCGAGCACGAGGCTGTCGAAGGCCAGCGCCGCGGTGCGTTTGCCGGCGACGCTGCGGATCTGCACGGCGTCCTGCAACGCCACCGAAATCTGCTCGCCGTCGTCGCTCATTTGCAGTTCGCCGCGGCGGGCGGTGGTGGTGATCTCCGTGCCGTCGTCCTGGCGTTCATGGACGAAGACGCCCTCCAGCCACTGGCCGGTGCTGTCCATCCGGTCCGCGTACAGGGTGTATCCGCCGCCCGCGGCGATGAAGGTGCCGGCCACGATCGACGCGTCCCAGGGCGCGTTGGTCACCGCGTGGAAGATCGCGCGGTAGGCGTAGCGGGAATAGGGCTGGATGTAGCCGTAGAGCGCGACGCTGAACAGCGTCAGCACCAGCCCCAGCCCGAGCAGCGGCCGGGCGAAGCGCCGGATCGACATCCCGCAGCCGCGCAGCGCGTCCAGTTCGCTGTCGCCGCTGAACCGCGCCGCCACCAGGAAGATGCTGATGAAGAAGGCCGCGGGCAGGGCCAGCCCCAGATAGTGCGGCACCAGGCTCATGGCCATGGTCAGCACCGGGCCGAAGGACTTGCCCTGCTGCGCCACCAGATCGAACAGGCGCAGAATCCGCTCAAGCACCAGGGCCGCCAGAACGACGGACAGCGAGACGCCGAGCGGCGTCGCGGTCTGATGCAGGATGTAGCGGTCGATCAGGCGCAGCACGGACAATGTTTCCCGACGGGGCGCGTTCCTAAGCGTTCAGGGCGTTCCACCGGCCGCGCAGCTCCTGCACGATCCGGTCGAACACGGCGGGCGGCGGCGCGATGAAGCTGCCGAGCGCGGGCGGTCCCGGCCAGCCGGCGTCCGGAAACTCCACGCCTTCGAAATGGCGGGCGCCCTGGTAGCGCGGGATGACGTGGAAGTGGACGTCCGGGTCCACCATCATCAGCATCAGGTGGTTGATCTTCTCATAGGACACGAAGCCGTTCAGCACCGTCTCGATGCCGGCGACGGCGGTGCGCAGGTCGGTGAAGGCCGCTTCGCTCACCTGACCGAAGGCCGTCACCGGCTCCCGGCAGACCAGGACCAGCGAGCCCAGCGTCACCTGCTGGGGACGGACGAGCACCGCCCAGTGGGCCGTTTCCGCCACCAGGGTGTTCGGATAGCCGAATTTCTGCATGGTGGCGTTCGACATGGCTGCGCCTCCGACCGTGGTCATTCGTTGCAAAAGGGCCTTACGCCGACAGGCGCTGCTCAAGCGCGGGCAGGGCGAAGCGTCCGGCCGCGACCCATCCCTCGACCAGCCGCCGGGCGGGTTCCACGTCGGCGGGGAAATCCACCTCGCCCCACTGGTGCCCCTCGATGGACACGACCTCCACGGCGTCGCCGTTCCGCGCCAGCCGGTCGATGGCCGACAGATACCAGCGGCGCGTCCCCTCGTCCTCGCGGATCACCGCCTGGATCGAGCCGGCGAAACGTGCGCCGCCGTCGCCGCGGAACAGCAGCATGCCGATGGATTCACCGTCCACGCTGTCCGCCGGCAGAGTCTTGCCGATGGCGCGCAGCCGGCGCCCGCCGTCCAGGCAGACCTTCATGTCGTCGGCGTCGTACCGCTCCTTGCGGTCGATGGTGACGGTGACCGGCGCGGTCGCGTCGGCCAGCAGCGTCCCCAGGACGGCCGGTTCGAACAGCGTGTCGCCGTTCAGGACGATGAAATCGCCCACCATCTCGGGCAACGCCACGTAGCAGCTGCCGATGTTGTCGGCGACGCTGTAGAAGGGGTTGAACAGCGTGCGTACGCTGAGGCCCGGCACGTCGAGCCGTTGCAGCATCGCCTCCACGGCCTCCGCCGCGAAGCCGACGACGACGACCGCTTCGGTGACGCCCTGCATCGCCAGCGCGCGGAGCTGCCATTCCAGCAGCGGGCGGCCGGCGAAGGGCAGCAGGCATTTCGGCCGGGAGTCCGTCAGCGGCAGCAGCCGCTTTCCCTGCCCGGCGCTGAGGACGATCGCTTTCACAGTGTGCTCCCCGCAGCCGGAACATGGTCGTGCCGGTGCCCTTGGCCCTGTTGACCATGGGGACCGGGCCAGAGCGCCTCGTCGAGCGGTCCGTTCGGCCGCTTCGCCGCCTCGTTCCGGCGGGAAGGCTGGGCGACGACGCCGAGTTCGCGGCCGATGGCGGTGATCGTGGCGATGACCGTGTCGATCTGCGTCCCGCTGTGGGCCGCGCTGACGCTGGAGCGCAGCAGCGGCGCGTTGTCCGGCGTGGCCGGCGGCAGGGCCAGGTTCAGGTAGATGCCGGCCTCCAGCAGCGCGTTCCAGAAGGCGATGGCGACCTCCGTCGACGGCATGCGGATCGACACGATGGGACTGACCTGCGGGCCGACGATGAAGCCTTCCGCTTCCAGCCCGCGGTAAAGGCGCTGCGCGTTGATGTTCAGCCGGGCGCGCAGGCCCGGATCCTCCTGCACGCGGGTCAGCGCCTGCGTGACCGAGGCGATCACCGACGGCGGCAGCGACGCGGTGAACATGTAGGGGCGGCAGGCGATGCG
This sequence comes from Pseudomonadota bacterium, assembly GCA_023413605.1. Taxonomy (GTDB): domain Bacteria; phylum Pseudomonadota; class Alphaproteobacteria; order Azospirillales; family Azospirillaceae; genus Azospirillum. The sequence continues at coordinate 1,616 of JAEZPL010000633.1, read as the reverse complement.
CAGGACGTCGAAATCCGGCAGGTTCGAGACGCAGAACCCGCCGACCGCGCCGAGGCTTTTGCTGAAGGTGCCGACGACGAAATCGACGTCCTCCTCCACCCCGGCCTGCTCGATCAGGCCGCGCCCGGTGTTGCCCAGCACGCCCAGGGAATGCGCCTCGTCCACCAGCAGGTGGGCGTTCCATTCCCGCTTCACCGCCGCGATCTCCTTCAGCGGCGCGGTGTCGCCGAGCATGCTGTAGATGCCCTCCACCACGATCAGCCGGTTGCCCGGATGGTCCTTCAGGCGGCCGAGGCGGCGCGCGAGGTCGTCCGGATCGTTGTGGCGGAAGCGGATGACCTCCGCGTTGCCCAGGCGGCAGCCGTCATAGATGCTGGCGTGGCTGTCGGCGTCGATCAGGATGTGGTCGCCGCGGCCGGCCACCGTGGACAGGATGCCCAGGTTCGCCTGATAGCCGGTGGAGAACACCATCGCCGACCGGAAGCCGTAGAAGGCGGCGAGGCGCCGCTCCAGCTCCGCGTGGTTGCCGTAGGTGCCGTTGGCGATGCGCGATCCGGTGGTGCCGGTGCCCGCCTGCATCAGCGCGTCCACCGCCTTGTCGACGCAGCTGCGGTCGAAGGTCAGGCCCAGGTAGTTGTTCGTGCCGAGCAGGATGACCCGCCGGCCGTTCAGCACCGCCTCGCTCGGCGACAGCACCTCGTCGAAGCAGACGGAGAAGGGGTCGTGACCGGCGGACTGCACGGTGTCGTAGGCCCCCTGAAGGGCCTTGAACTTGTCGAGGATGCTCATTCGGGTCAGCGCCCCTTCAGGTCCGCAACGGCGGCGGCCAGATCGTTGACGGTTTGAATCTCGGCCAGCCTGTCCATGGGAATGGAGACGTCGAACCGATCTTCCAGCTGCATGACGAAATTCATGACGGCGAGGGAATCGAGACCAAGGTCACGGGCAATGTTCGTGTCCGGTGTCACCGCTTCGGTGACCTGCGGCAAACCGCCGATCATGCCGATGATCACATCAACGATGTCGCTTTTCTGAGTCATGACCCGCGTCTCTTTGAGGAAATTCGGAAAGCCATTTGGAACGGTCACAGCCATCGGGCGTCACGGTACCAACGCACCGTGTCGGCGAAGCCGTCCGGCAGCGCGATGCGCGGCGCCCAGACGGCGGGGGGCGGCTGGCGTTCCGCGGCGGACGACCAGTCCGGATGCAGCATCTCCCGCACCTTGCCGGGGGTCAGGATCGACGCGCGTCCGGCGAGGCGCCCGGCAAGGCCGGCGGCGGCGCCGGCCAGCCGGACCAGCGACGGAGGAACCCGCAAGATCCGCGGCGCGCCGCCGCCGACCGCCCGCACCGCCTCGTCCAGGATGGCGCGCCAGGAATAGCCGTCCCGCCGTCCGTCGCTGATTTCGAAGACGCAGCCCGACGGGCCGCCGGAACACAGGGCGGCGACGGCCTCGGCCGCGTCCTCCACATGGATCAGGCAGACGCGGGAATCCGGGCCGTGGAACAGCGGCAGCACGGGGCTGCGGGCCCAGCGGAACACGGCCAGCGTTTCCCGGTCGCGGGGGCCGTAGATCGCGGGCGGGCGGACCACCACCCAGGACGCGCCGCCGCAT
>JAEZPL010000607.1 GCA_023413605.1 Pseudomonadota bacterium | reverse complement strand
GTTCCATCAGCTGGCGTTCCGAACGCACCGAGTAGAAGGCCTGGAGCAGCAGCGCCCGCAGCAGCTTCTCCGGCGGAATCGAGGGCCGCCCGATCTTGGAGTACAGACCCCCAAAGGCGGGCGACATCACCTCCAGCGCCTCATCCACGATGGCTCGGATCGCTCGCAGCGGGTGGTTGGCCGGAACCCGCGCCTCACAGCTCACGTAGCTGAACAGACCCTCGCTGCGTTCGTCCGAGCCCCGCATCGTCCCCTCGCCGGCCGCATTCTCCACGACCGGAGGGAATCACGACCGCCCGGCCGGGCAAAGCCTTTTTCCGCGTCCTGCTAGATCGCTTCGCCGATGATCAGCACGCCCGCCCTGACCATGTTGGCCAACACCCAGGCGGGTTAGCTTCAACGTGTTTTCCGGGACGGAGTGGGAACGCGGTGAGGAGGGTTCCGTTGCAAAGTTTGACGGCAGGCGCGGAGTGCCGCAGCGGCAGCATCGTCGGGCGGCAACTCCGAACATGGTGGCGATAAAGGAGGCCTGAATGCGCATGTCGTTGGCGGGCATGGCGGCGACCTGCCCTGGGACTATCCGGAATTTCGTGCTCGGCGGGGTTATCCTGAAGCGAAAGGAGGCCCTGCATGGCACGACGCAAAGAGCCCGTTATCCCGGACGCGATTCTCGACCAACTGCTGGCTGGTGCTGACGCCAAGACGGCGTTCGATCCGAACGGCTTGCTCGACCAGTTGAAGAAGGCACTGACGGAGCGGGCGCTGAAGGCGGAGCTGGATCATCACCTGGCCGGTGACGAGAGCGGCAACCGTCGCAACGGCTACGGCCGCAAGACGGTGCTGACCGAGGGCGGATCGATGGAACTGGCCATTCCACGCGACCGGACGGGAACGTTCGATCCGGCGCTGATCGCCAAGTACCAGCGCCGATTCCTCGGCTTCGACGAGAAGATCATCTCCATGTCCGCGCGGGGCATGTCGACGCGGAAGATCACGGGGCACCTGCGGGAGCTCTATGGCATCGCGGTCCCGGCCGACCTGATCTCCACGGTGACGGACGCGGTGATCGAGGAGGTGACGACCTGGCAGAACCGGCCGCTGGAGGCGATTTACCCGCTGGTGTTCCTTGATGCCATCCGGGTCAAGATCAGCGACGAAGGCTTGGTGCGCAACAAGGCCATCCATGTGGCCATCGGCGTGCGGGCCGACGGCGCCAAGGAGGTGCTGGGCCTGTGGATCGAACAGAACGAAGGCGCCAAGTTCTGGCTGCGCGTCCTGAACGAGATGAAGAACCGGGGTGTGGAGGACATCCTGCTGGCCGTGGTCGACGGGCTGAAGGGCTTTCCCGAGGCGATCGTCCAGACCTGCATCGCCCACCTGCTGCGCCACAGCATGGAGTTGGCATCCTGGAAGGACCGCAAGGCCATCGCCGCCGCGCTCAAGACGGTCTACGACGCCGTCGATGACAAGGCCGCCGAGATGGCCCTGACCGCCTTCGAGGACGGCCCCTGGGGCGAAAAGTATGCGGCCATCGGCAAGGCGTGGCGGCGGGCGTGGCCGGAGGTCATTCCCTTCTTCGCCTTTCCCCGCGAGGTCCGGCGGATCCTCTACACCACCAACGCCATTGAGGCCTTGAACTCGAAGCTGCGCCGGGCGGTGCGCGCCAGGGGGCATTTCCCCAATGACGAGGCCGCCCTGAAGCTCCTGTTTCTTGTCTTGAACCGCGCCGAGAAAGACTGGAAGATGCCGCCCCGGGAATGGACGGCCGCCAAAGCGCAGATGGCCGTCATCTTCGGCGAGCGGTTCGCAAAGGCGATGAACGCCTGATATTCAATCCGCCCCGCCGAGCACGAAATTCCGGATAGTCCCCCTGCCTTTGCGCACCATCGCCAGGATCTCATAGCCGATAATCGTCCGACGCGCTGTGTGGAAGCTCTTGAACCCGAGGCTAGGCCGGACCAGCCGTTTGATCCGTCGGTGATCCTGTTCAACGATATTGTTGAGGTACTTGCGTTGCCGCAGCTTGGTGAACCGCCACAACTCGCCATCCTTCTTCATTGCTTTGGTCGCACTCGGTACGTGTCAACGCGAATGAGACAGCCGTTCAGGTTATCGTAGCTCCGGGTTCGGGCTGGACCGTGGCGTTGTCGCCGAGATTGGCAACGGTCCGTCTGCCTCCAGCGTGCCGACGGGCTCGGGCCGCGCAAGGCCCTTCCCGAGGGCCCCGTGGGCGGGGCCCTCGGGAAGGGCCTTGCCCGTTCCCTCGCGCGCCGGCGGTGGAGTGGGCAGGCCGGGACAGCGGGATGGCCGCTCTTCAACCGAACATCGGGATGGCCGGCTGGTGCATCCGCCGTCCAGCGGCACGGCCGGCGGGTTGATCCATACCGCCGTGGGCGGAGCCGGGGCTTCGGGCGGCTTGCGCACGAAACGGTCGGGATGGCGGCGGTGCCCCTCATCGAGCACCGCTTGGCGGGCGGCCCGGATGGCCCCGGTGTCGCCGTAGTGGACCTGATGCGGCGTCATCAGCGCCAGCCCGGAGTGCCGGTGCGCGGTGTTGTACCAGGCGAAGAAGGCGCGGCAGAACGCCCGGGCGTCCTGGATCGAGCCGAAACGCTTGGGAAAGTCACGGTGGTACTTCAGCGTCTTGAACTGGGCCTCGGAGAAGGGATTGTCGTTGGACTGCTGCGGTCGGCTGTGGCTGCGCGTCACGCCGAGGTCGGTCAGCAATTCGACCACCGCCTTGGCCGTCATCGCGGTGCCCCGGTCGGCGTGCAGCGTCAGCCGGTCGCGGGCGACGCCGTGCTTGCGCACGGTCTGGCGGATCAGCCGCTCGGCGAGTGCGGCACTCTCGCGGTAGGCCACTGTCCAGCCGACCACGGCGCGGCTGAAGATGTCGAGGATGACGTACAGGCACAGCCAGGTGCCCTTGACCGGTCCCTTCAGCTTGGTGATGTCCCAACTCCACACCTGGTCAGGACCGGTGGCCAGCAGTTCGGGCTTCGTGTAGGCCGGATGCCGACGCTGCCGACGGCGCTCGTGCACCTCGCCGTTGACGGCGAGCAGGCGGTACATGGTGCGCACCGAGCACAGATACTGCCCGTCGTCGAGCAGCGTGGCGTAGACCTGGGCCGGGGCGGCATCGACGAAGCGCTCGCCACGCAGCAGGTCGAGCATCCGTTGGCGCTCGGGTGCGCTCAGCGCGCGGCGCGGCCCGGGGCGCCCCGAGTGTGGACCCCGCCG
>JAEZPL010000605.1 GCA_023413605.1 Pseudomonadota bacterium | reverse complement strand
GGGGCGCGATCCTGATCAGCCTCGCCGCCCTGGGGTTGGGCTGGCACGTCTATGACCGGCTGTGCAAATCGCCGCTGGGCAAGGACGACGTGAAGCTGGCGGCGGCAGGGTTCGTCTTCCTGGTGCTGGTCGCCTGGGGCCTGGGCCACGTCTTCAGCGGACGGGCGGCGATGCTGCATGTCGGCGCGCTGATCGGCACGATCATGTCGGCCAACGTCTTCCGCATCATCATCCCGAACCAGCGCAAGGCCGTGGCCGCGATGATGAAGGGCGAAACGCCCGACCCGGCGCTCGGCAAGCAGGCGAAGCAGCGGTCGCTGCACAACAACTACCTGACTCTGCCGGTCGTCTTCCTGATGATCAGCAACCACTACCCGCTAGCCTTCGGCACCCGCTACGCCTGGGTGATCGTCGCCATCGTGCTGGTGGTGGGCGCGGTCATCCGCCACTTCTTCAATTCCCGCCACGCCGGCAAGCCGTCTCCCTGGTGGACCTGGGGCGTCGCCGCTCTAGGCATGGCCGCCGTGATCGCGCTGAGCGTTATGGGGCCGCGCGACGCCGCCGACACCGCCGCAGTCCCAGCCGGCGCCGAGTTCGCCCAGGTGGAGGAGGTCGTCGCCACCCGGTGCAGCATGTGTCACGCCGCCCAGCCGGTGTGGGAGGGCATTGCGACCGCCCCGCGGGGCGTCCGCCTGGACAGCCCGGAGGAGATCCGCCGCCACGCCGCGCAGATCCGCGCCTGGGCGGCGCTGTCCGACGCCATGCCACCCGGCAACATCACCCAGATCACGCCGGAGGAGCGCAAGCTCCTGGCCGCCTGGACGGACGGGCCACCTGGACGGACGGAATGACCGATCAGCTGCCCCGGTAGGTGGAGTAGCCGTAGGGGGAGATCAGCAGCGGCACATGATAGTGCTGGTCCGCCTTGGCGACCCCGAAGCGGATCGGCACCACGTCAAGGAAGGCGGGTTCGCCGAGTTCGACGCCCAGCGCGCGGAAATAGGCCCCGGCCTCGAACACCAGTTCATAGACGCCGGGCTTGAGCTCCGCCCCGGCGAGCAGAGGCGCATCGCAACGGCCGTCGGCGTTGGTGCGGGCCTGGGTCAGCCGCTCGCGCCGGTCCCCGTCGATCCGGTAGAGCGTCACGGCGATGCCGGCCCCCGGCCGCCCGTGCGTCGTGTCGAGAACATGCGTCGTCAGACGCCCGCCATCCGCCATGATACCCCTCCTGTATTTTTAACCACAGAGGCACGGAGACACAGAGAGACCACTCCTCTGTGCCTCCGTGCCTCTGTGGTGAATCCCCGCCCGCCTTTATACGCCGTCCTGACCACCGCCCGAACCGGGGCTACGCAAAAAGACTTTCAAACGGATCCAAAAAGCGGAACGCCCCGATTGCGGGTATGCTGCCCATATGGGCGAATTGGGGAAGCCATGATGCAACCGAGCAAGATGGATCGTGCCGCGTTCCTGGCCCGCTTCGGCGGTGTGTTCGAACATTCGCCGTGGGTCGCGGAGGGTGCGTTCGACGCCGGCCCCCTGCCCGATACGGCGGAAGGTCTGCACGCCGCCATGGTCGCCGTGATGCGCGCCGCCAGCGACGAGCGGAAGCTGGAACTGCTGAACGCCCACCCCGATCTGGCCGGGCGGCTGGCCCTGCGTGGCGAACTGACCGCCGACAGCACGCTGGAGCAGGCCAGCGCCGGCCTGGACCGCTGCTCGCCGGAGGAATTTCTGCGCTTCACGGAGCTGAACAGCGCCTACAAGGCGCGCTTCGATTTCCCCTTCATCATGGCGGTCAAGGGCCGCAGCCGCGCCGAGATCATGGAGGCGTTCGAACGGCGGCTTCACAACAGCCCGGAGGAGGAGTTCGCCACCGCGCTGGCCCAGGTCGAGCGCATCGCGCTGCTGCGCCTGAAGGACATGCTGCCATGACCGGTTTCGGCCCCGCCCTGATGGAGCGGCTGGAGGCCTTCGCCGCCTTCTCCGAGGATCCGGGCGCCCTGACCCGCCTGTTCCTGTCGCCCCAGCACCGGGCCGCCGCCGACCGGCTGCTGGCCTGGATGAGGGAGGCCGGCATGGACGCCCGGCTCGACCCCGCGGGCACGGTCGTCGGCCGCTACGAGGGGGCGGTGCCCCGCGCGCCGGCCCTGCTGCTGGGCTCCCACATCGACACGGTGCGCAACGCCGGCAAGTACGACGGCAACCTGGGCGTCCTGGCCGCCGTGGCGGCGGTGGCCGAGTTGAACCGCCAAGGCGAGCGCCTGCCCTTCGCCATCGAGGTGCTGGGCTTCGGCGACGAGGAGGGCGTGCGCTTCCCCGTCACCCTGACCGGCAGCCGCGCCGTCGCCGGCCGCTTCGACCCGGCGGCGCTGGACACCCGCGACCGCGACGGGGTGCGCATGGCCGACGCGCTGCGCGCCTTCGGCGGCGACCCGGACGCCATTCCCGGCCTCGCCCGCGCGCCGGGCGAGGCGCTGGCCTTCCTGGAACTGCACATCGAGCAGGGTCCGGTGCTGGAGGCCGAAGGCCTGCCGGTCGGCATCGTCACGGCGATCAACGGATCCTCCCGCTTTTCCGTCCGGCTGCACGGCATGTCCGGCCACGCCGGCACGGTGCCCATGGTGCTGCGCCGCGACGCGCTGGCCGCCGCGGCGGAGATGGTGCTGGCGGTGGAGCGGGTGGCGATGTCCATCGCCGACCTCGTCGCCACGGTCGGCCGCATCGAGGCCAAGCCCGGCGCCGTGAACGTCATCCCCGGCGAGGTCGTCTTCACCCTGGACGTCCGCGCGCCGGAAGACTTCGTGCGGCAAGCCGCAGCGACGGCCATCCGAAACGAACTGGAAGACATCGCCGCCCGCCGCAACGTGGACCTGTCCGTCGAGCCGATGCACGAGGCGGGGGCCGCCCCCTGCTCCCCGGACATCGTCCGCCAGATCGAGGCCGCGGTGCGCCGCGCCGGCATCCGGCCGCTGCACCTGCCGAGCGGCGCCGGGCACGACGCCATGGCCTTCTCCGGCGTTCTGCCGATGGGCATGCTGTTCGTCCGCTGCAAGGGCGGCGTCAGCCACAACCCCGCCGAGTCCATCACCGTGGAGGACGCCGACCTGTCGGTGCGCATCCTCCTGGACATCATCCGCCACTTCGAGCACGAGACGCCGAACCCATGACCCAGCCCGCGCAACAGGCCATCCGCGATTTCCTGGACCAGTCCCGCGACGATCAGGTCCGTTTCCTGGCCGAGCTGGTCAAGGTGCCCTCCGACAACCCGTCCGGTGACTGCGCCGCCCACGCGGAGCGCGCCGCACAGCTTCTGGAGGCCATGGGCCTGACCGTGGAGCGGCACCCGGTCCCGGCCGATCTCGTCCGCGCCAACGGCATGGTCACCGTCACCAACCTGATCGTCCGCCGCCGCTTCGGCGACGGCCCCACGGTGGCGCTGAACGCGCACGGCGACGTGGTGCCGCCCGGCGAAGGCTGGACCCGCGATCCCTACGGGGCGGAGGTGATGGACGGCTGGATGTACGGCCGGGGCGTGGCGGTGTCGAAGTCCGATTTCGCGACCTACGCCTACGCCCTGCTGGCGCTGGAAAAGGCCGGCCTGAACCGCGGCACGGTGGAACTGCACCTGACCTACGACGAGGAGGCGGGCGGCGAGATCGGGCCGAAGTGGCTGCTGGACGAGGGGCTGACCAAGCCGGACTACGCCATCGCCGCCGGCTTCAGCTACGCCGTCGTCACCGCGCACAACGGCTGCCTGCATCTGGAGGTGGAGGTCACCGGCAAGTCCGCCCACGCCGCCCTGCCGATGACCGGCATCGATGCGCTGGAGGCGACCACCGCCGTCCTCAACGCCCTGTACGAGCACCGCAAGGGCTATGCCGGCACCGTGTCGGCGGTGGGCGGCATCGGCTCGCCCCAGCTGACAGTCGGGCTGATCAAGGGCGGCATCAACACCAACGTGGTGCCGGACCGCGTCACCCTGCGGCTCGACCGCCGCATGATCCCGGAGGAGAAGCCGGAGACGGTGGAGGCCACCCTGCGCGCCGTGATTGCCGACGCCATGGCGGCCTTCCCGCAGGCCCGCGTGGAGGTGCGCCGCATCCTGCTGGCCCGCCCGCTGACGCCGCTGCCCGGCACCGACCGGATCGCCGGCATCCTGTGCGCCCACGCCAGCCGCACCATGGGCGAGCCGGTGGAGACCAAGGGCGTGCCGCTCTACACCGACGCGCGCCATTACTCCGACGCCGGTGTGCCCATCGCCCTGTTCGGCGCCGGCCCGCACACCATCGAAGAAGCCAACGCCCACCGCGCGGACGAGCGCCTGCCCCTGTCCGACCTGTTCAAGGCGACGGAGGTGGTGGCCCTCTCGCTCCTGGACCTGTTGGGGCAGGACTGACGTTACCAAATAACGAAGAGACTGCGGCGCCGATTTCCAAACAGGCCCGCTTGCACAGGATGACGAACCGGTGATCATCGAAAGCGATCTGAAGCTCGACTTCAAGGATGTGCTGATCCGCCCCAAGCGCAGCACCCTGCAAAGCCGCAGCGAGGTGGACATCAACCGCACCTTCACGTTCCTGCACAACGGGCAGGAATGGACGGGCTTTCCGCTGATCGCGGCCAACATGGACGTGGTGGGCACCATGGCGGTGGCGAAGGCCCTGTCGCGCTTCGGCGCGATGACGGCCCTGCACAAGCACTACCCGGCGGAAGAGCTGGTCGCCTTCTTCCGCGACACCGACACGACGAACGTCTTCTACTCGCTCGGCACGACCGAGGCGGACTACGACAAGTTCCAGCACGTGAAGTCCAAGGCCCCGGTGGGCAAGGTCTGCCTGGACGTCGCCAACGGCTACACGGAACGCTTCGTGCGCTTCATCGGCCGCATGCGGACGGAGAACCCGGACCTCGTCATCATGGCCGGCAACGTCGTCACCGGCGATATGACGGAAGCCCTTCTGCTGGCCGGCGCCGACATCGTGAAAGTCGGCATCGGGCCGGGATCGGTCTGCACCACCCGCAAGATGACCGGCGTCGGCTATCCGCAGCTGTCGGCCATCATCGAATGCGCCGACGCCGCCCACGGCCTGAAGGGCCAGGTCTGCGGCGACGGCGGCTGCACGGTGCCGGGCGACGTGTCGAAGGCCTATGGCGCCGGTGCGGACTTCGTGATGCTCGGCGGCATGCTGGCCGGCCACGACGAGTGCGAGGGGACCATCCGCTATGAGGAACGCGACGGCCAGCGCGTGCCCGTGGGCATGACCTTCTACGGCATGTCGTCCGACACGGCGATGCACAAGTATGCCGGCGGCGTCGCCGCCTACCGCGCGTCGGAAGGCAAGACCGTGGAGGTCCCCTATCGCGGCCCGGTCGAAGGCACGATGCAGGAGATCATGGGTGGCGTGCGCAGCATGATGACCTACATCGGCGCCACCAAGCTGAAGGAAGTCTCCAAACGCACCACCTTCGTCCGCGTCGGCGCCCAGCTGAACACGGTGTTCGGGGGGTAGGAAACTTCAAAGCCCCTCTCCCGCCGGAGGCGGGCGAGGGCAAGTCGGGGTTTTCGTTCGAAAATCCCAACATTGTCGCTGGTCCACGTTTCGTTCCGCTGCTTCCTTGCCGCCCTTCTTGGTTGATGCACCGGGAGGGGGCTCATGGACGGAGCGGCGGTGATCCGCGCCACCCTGCCGACACTGCCGGAGACGCCCGGCGTCTATCGGATGATCGGGGCGGACGGGCGGATCCTGTATGTCGGCAAGGCGAAGAACCTGAAACGCCGGGTGGCCAGCTACACCCGGACCGAAGGGCTGCCCACGCGCACGCGGCGCATGGTGGCGCTGACCCGTTCCATGGAGTTCGTCACCACCCACACGGAAGCCGAGGCGCTTCTGCTGGAGGCGAACCTCATCCGCACGCTGCTGCCGCCCTTCAACGTGCTGGTCAAGGACGACCGGTCCTTCTCCTACATCGTGCTGGGGCAGGGGCACGACTATCCGCGCCTGATGCACCACCGGGGATCCGCGCACCGCAACGGCACGCGGCGCGACAGCGACCTGTTCGGCCCCTACGCCTCGCCCGCGCTGGTCGGGATGACCATCGCGGCGCTGCAACGCGCCTTCCTGCTGCGCACCTGCGACGACGCGACCTTCGCGTCCCGCACACGGCCCTGCCTGCAACACCAGATCAAGCGCTGTTCCGCCCCCTGCGTCGGCCGCGTCACGACGGAGGACTACGCCGCCCAGATGCAGGGCGTGCGCGACGTGCTGAACGGGCGCAGCGCCGCCGTGCAGGCGGAGTTCGCGCGCCACATGACGGAGTGTTCCGACCGGCTGGCCTATGAGGATGCCGCGCGCTGGCGCGACCGCATCCGCGCCCTGACCGCCCTGCAAAGCCGCCAGGACATCAACCTGGAAGGCGTGCTGGAGGACGCCGACGTTCTGGCCGTCCATGCGGAGGGCGGGACCGCCTGCGTCCAGGCCTTCTTCTTCCGCGGCGGGCGCAACCAGGGCACGCGCGCCTTCTTTCCCAAGCACGACCGCGACGAGGACGAGGCGGCCATCCTGATGGCCTTCGCCGCGCAACTCTACGAGGGCACGCCGCCGCCGCGGTCCGTGCTGCTCAGCCACGACATCCCCGACCGGGCGTTGCTGGCCGAGGCGCTGACCATCACCGCCGGCCGCCGCGTGGAGGTGGAGGTGCCCCAGCGCGGCCCGAAGCGCCGCGTCGTCGAGCACGCCATGACCAACGCGCGCGAGGCGCACGGCCGCCGCATGGCCGAACGCTCCGCCCAGGCGACGCTGCTGGCCGGGGTGGCGCGTGTGTTCGGCCTGCCCGGCAGCCCGGCCCGTATCGAGATCTACGACAACTCGCACATCCAGGGCGCCTTTCCGGTCGGCGCGATGGTCGTGGCGGGGCCGGAGGGATTCCAGCGCAACGCCTACCGCCGCTTCCACATCAAGGATCCGGACGCCGCGGGCGACGATTTCGCCATGCTGCGCGAGGTGCTGACCCGCCGCTTCGGCCGCGCGCTGAAGGAGGATCCGGAGCGCAAGGAGGGTCTCTGGCCCGACCTCGTCCTGATCGACGGCGGGCTGGGGCAGTTGAACGTGGCCCGCGCGGTGCTGGCGGAGTTGGGGGTCGAGAACGTGCCCCTGGTCGCTATCGCCAAGGGGCCGGACCGCGACGCCGGCCGCGAGCGCTTCTTCCTGCCCGGCCGCGAGCCCTTCCGGCTGGAGCCGAACGACCCCGTGCTTTACTTCCTGCAACGGCTGCGCGACGAGGCCCACAAGACCGCCATCGACGCCCACCGCACCCGCCGCCTGAAGGCCATGGAGCACACCCGCATCGACGGCATCCCCGGCATTGGCCCGGCGCGCAAGAAGGCCCTGCTGCACCATTTCGGCAGTTCCACCGCGGTGGCCGCCGCCGGCCTGAAGGACCTGGAATCCGCCCCCGGCATCAGCGCCGCGGTCGCGCGGCGGGTGTACGAGCATTTCCACGGGTAGCGCTGCGGGCGTCTTTGCCCCCAACCAACAAAACGGCCCCAACCTGTGGCCCAGGCCACAGCGGCGCGCGGCGCCGTCGGGCATCCTCCGCTCATCGAACAACGCCGGGCCTCAGCGCAGACCACCCGGCCGCCGCCTTGAACCGGAAGGAACCACCCCATGCGCCGCACCGCCCTGTTCGCCGCCGCTGCCGCCCTTCTGTTCACCGCCCCGGCCTTCGCCGGAGAGTTGATGACCGGCGGCCATCCGGTGGGCAGCAACGCCAACTTCGCGATGATCGCCAACATGGCCGCCGGCATCGGCAACGTGGCGCAGCAGAAGGTCACGGGGGTGCAGAAGAGTGGCGGCGCGCCTGGCGTCGGGATTCCCGGGATCGGAGTTCCCGGTGTGGGTGTCCCCGGCTTTAGCGCTCCCGGCTTCGCGCCTCCCGGTTTCGGCTTCGGCGGCCTTGGCGGGCCGAACGCCGTCGCCGTGTCCAACACCGCGGCCGGCGTCGGCAACGTCGCGCAGCAGAAGGTCAAGTCGGTGCAACTCGGCGGCGCGCCGGGCCTGTTCGGCGGCAACAGCGGAAGCATCACGAACCTCGCCGCCGGTATCGGCAACGTCGCCCAGCAGAGCGTCACCACGATCCAGAAGTAACGCTTCCTTCTTTTCTCTCCCGGTCCCCGCAACTTCCGGTCGGCAGGAAACTGCCGGCCGGTTTCTTTATTCGGGATGCGGGATATTGTTGAGACACCGATGCGGGCAACGCGAGGCAGGCGTGCATAACCGGCTATCTTACTTAGCGTTTCCTTAACCGCACCGGATCATCTTGCGCCGCATCGCAAACCGACCGATGAACACAGGGCGCCTCACCATGGGCCAGACCACCAGCATCAAGCTTTCCGACAAGAGCGGCTATCGCGAGATCGAACTCGACAGCTTGCCGCGCAACGTCCGCGCCGCCGTCGCCGACATGGCGGCCAAGAACCCCGTCGCGAACATCATCGTGGACCAGACGGGCATGCTGTACCGCATTCACCTGAGCGAGCCGGCCAACGTCTATCTGGATGTGCTCTCGGTTGCCTGATACGGCCGGCGCATGAAGGCTTCCATGATCGGCCGGCCGCATCACCCTTTCGCACATGGCTGCGC